>DASWNX010000015.1 GCA_036399055.1 Jatrophihabitans sp. | reverse complement strand
GCGTTAGCGTGGGACACGAAGGCCTCCGGTCAGTGAAGCGGTTCCTAGACAGCTCCACTTCACAACCGGAGGCCTTCCCTCGTCTCAACGACAGGCCGACGTCAGCTCAGACGGGACAACGTCCCTGGGCATCACACCTAGCGCGTGTCACGATGGCTGAGTATGCCAGCGCACCGTGTCGCGAACTTGAAGGCGGCTTTTCCTCGGGTGACTTCTTGTGAGCCGTCATGGAATGGTCTTGAGATTGATGTGGCCGTCTTTGATCGCCGCCCGTAGCGGGCCCGACAACTTGGTGTCTTTCCGCGTGTACAGGTCGAAGCGACGACCGGTGCGTTGGGCGTAGGCGACGCTGTCCTTCAACTGGCGGGTATAGGACTGAGAAGCGACATCCTTGAACTAGATTCCTGTCCAAAAAACGTGGAAAGAAGGTATAACGAAGTAATCGGCTTGCGCCAGCTTTTCACCCAAAATAATTTATTCATCCCCGCCAGGACGACGCGTTGGCAAAAGAGCCCGCCGTAGCGGGCAGAGGCAGGTGTCGGTCGACGCGCCGGACGCGCTAGCGGCACGGCCTTGCCCGCTGGCGCGCCGCAGCCGCCGGTTCAGCGCAGTGAGCCGATGAAGTCAGCGGCCCGCATCAGGGCGCCAGGACGAGGCCCGGGATCTTCCCGCCGCTCGGCGACCAGGTGATAGGCCTGTAACCGGTTGGTCCGGAACGCGTGCTGACCACCCCGCAGGAACATCCGGAACGCCCGGTAGACCTCCTCGCCCCAGCGTCGTGCCACGAAGTCGTGGCTGGCCTCGAACCGGTCAGCCCAGTGCTGGATGGTGAGCTCGTAGTCGTAGGTCTCGCGCTTGACCTCCACGATCTCGAACCCGTGCCACAGCAGTTCCCGCGTCATGTCCTGCAAGGATAGAAAGGTGTGGTGGCCCGGCCAGGTGAACTGCCGGGAGAACGGGCTCATGGCGAATTTCTGCTTCGTCGCCGAGGCGTCCAGATAAAGCCTGCCACCCGGCTTGAGTGCCGACCACACCCGATCACAGAACGTGCGGTAATTCGGAATATGCTCTATGACGCCATAAATGACGGCATGGTCATAGGGCTCAGCAGGCCGGTGATCGAGGAGGTCCTGCACGATGACCCGGCCCGGAATTCCCCGATCACCGATCAAGCGGCGGATATAAGCGGCCGATTCCTCGACGAGGGTCAGCGAGGTCACCTCCACCCCGCGGTCTCCGCAGTACTGGGTGGTGCCACCCCACCCACCGCCGATATCAAGCAGCCGCATGCCCGGCTTGAGCTCCAGGGCGTTCCACATCGATTCGAGTTTGTGCTCGGCGGCCTCTTCCAGCGTTTCCCGCTCATGGTGAAAGAGGCAGTGCGAGTAATACCGGTACCGCCGGTCGATGAAGTTGAGGTAGAAGTCATCTCCGAGGGTGTAGTGCTTGGCGATCGAGGCGGCGTTGACCTTGGTCGGCGAGCGCAGCATCAGCCGGTAGGCGAAGGCGGCCGCATCCGGCACGGTGATGCCCTTGCGAAGCTCGGATCGGACATCGAGCAGCGCCGCCAGGTCCCCATCCAGGTCGATCTCACCAGCGATATAGGCCTGCCCGAGGGCGAATTCGTTGAGTGGCAGCGATTGCGCCGCCTCGGTCCTGAACCGGACGTGCCATACCGGATCAGGGCCGCCGACCAGTCGGCGAGTGCCGTCGAAACACTCGACCGAGCCGGCGGTGTTCAGCCGTTCCAAAACGCCGATCAATTTCGCGACATTGTCTTCGGCCGGCGCCTTGGCCAAGGTCGGAACCGTGAGCGGAATAGCCATTCCGCACGCACCACCTTCGAGCGAGAAGAATGTTTCTTCACAGCAGGCTAGGGGCCAACCGACACTCCGGACAAGAGTTGATTTGTCGACCCTGGCAGACCGGCAGCGTGTTGACCGGCGTATGGGAGCGTCACTAAAGTTGCGCTTCTCGACCGATTATCGCGCTTTCCGACCGGCACGGCTCACAGCACCGACTGAGGCGAACATGCGTCAACCCGATTTTGCGTCAGCTCGTCGATCGGGCAGCGCGGCCAGCGCCGCTCACCGCCTTTCCGCGCTCGACAGGTCATTTCGAGTTCTGGGCGCCTGCCTCAACGCGCTGGTGCTGGCACTTGCCGTAGCCCGGCTCGCCGGGCACCTCCAGTCGGCTTGGCAGCCGGCGCTGCTTATCGGGTGCCTGGCCGCTTTCGTGGCAGCCACCTTCGCCGCCGACCTGACGTCGGGCTTGCTGCACTGGGCCTTTGACACCTGGTTCTCCACGACCCGAGGCGCCTTCCGGCGGATGGTGTCGATCGTGCGGGAACACCACGTCAAGCCGGATGAGATCTTGAGCTTCAGATTCGCCACCGACGCGGGGGTCCTGTCGTGGTTCGGCGGCGCCGGCGCCTTCGTGCTGCTGACGGGATCGCAAGTCCTCGGGAATCGGCCGGTCGTGGTGGTGTCACTGTGCCTGGCCGCCGTGATCTACAGCCTCGACGTCTCGCTGATGTTCGAGTACCACAAGTGGGGTCATCGCCGGCGGCGCGGGCCCGTTGCCAGGCTCGCCCAGCGCTGCGGGTTGCTGCTGTCCCCCGACCATCACCTGCGCCACCATCGCGGCGCCCACGACAGCCACTACTGCCTGATCAACGGCCTGGCCGATCGCACGCTGGGCCAGTGGGGGCTCTTCCGCGGGCTGGAACGGCTCATCAGCGCGGTCACCGGCGCCCAGCCGCGAGCCGAGGACCACGCGATGCTCGCGCGGCTGATCCGGTAGGGCTGAGTCCGGTAGAGCAATCCGGTAGAGCAGTTCGGTGGACGGTCCCGACCGGACCGCTCAGGCCAGCAGGTCGTTCAGCACGATCGACTGGTCCCTGCCCGGGCCGACCCCGATCACCGAGATCCGGGCGCCGGACATCTCTTCCAGCGCCTGGACGTAGGCCCGGCAGGCAGGCGGCAGGTCAGCCATCGTCCGGGCCTTGGAGATGTCCTCATCCCACCCGGGGAACGTCTGGAAGACCGGCACGGCCTTGCTGAACTCGGCCTGGGTCATCGGCATGTCAGCGTGCCGGACCCCGTCGATGTCATAGGCCACGCAGACCGGGATCTCGGCCTGGCCGGTGAGGATGTCCAGCTTGGTGAGGACGAAATCGGTCACGCCGTTGACCCGGGCGGCGTAGCGGGCGACCGGGGCGTCGTACCAGCCGGTGCGCCGCGGCCGTCCGGTGGTGGTGCCGAACTCGGCGCCGGCGTTGCGCAGCTCGTCGCCCTTGTCATCGAGCAGCTCGGTCGGGAACGGGCCCTCGCCGACCCGGGTGGCGTAGGCCTTGACGACGGCGATGACCCGGTCGATCCGGGTCGGCGGGATGCCGCTGCCGGTGCAGGCGCCGCCGGCGGTGGCGCTGGAGGAGGTGACGAACGGGTAGTTGCCGTGGTCGACGTCGAGCATGGTCGCCTGGCCGGCCTCCAGCAGCACGGTCTTGTCCGCGTCGAGCGCCTCGTGCAGCAGCAGCGCCGTGTTGGCCACCATCGGACGCAGCCGGTCGGCGTAGGACAGCAGGTCATCGACCACCGAGTCGACTTCCAGTGCCCGCCGGTTGTAGATCTTGGCCAGCACCTGGTTCTTGAGGTTCAGCGCGCTGGTGACCTTCTCGCGCAATGTCACCTCATCGAACAGGTCCTGCACCCGGATGCCGATCCGGTTCATCTTGTCGGCGTAGGTGGGGCCGATGCCACGGCCGGTGGTGCCGATCTTGCGGCTGCCGGCGAACCGCTCGGTCACCTTGTCGATCACCGTGTTGTACGGCGGGATGATGTGGGCGTCGGCGCTGACGACCAGCTTCTCGGCCGAGCGGCCGCGGGCCTGCAGCGCGTCGATCTCGCCGAACAGCACCTCGAGGTCGATGACCACGCCGTTGCCGATCACCGGGATGCAGTTCTGGCTGAGGATGCCCGAGGGCAGCAGGTGCAGGGCGAACTTCTCACCGTCGATCACGATGGTGTGCCCGGCGTTGTTGCCGCCGTTGAACTTCACCACGTAGTCGACCCGGCTGCCGAGCAGGTCGGTCGCCTTGCCCTTGCCTTCGTCGCCCCACTGAGCTCCGACCAGAACGATCGCGGGCATGTAGCAGACTCCTGACTGACTGTGGCGGATCGCCGAGTCCGGAGGCCCCGGGTCTCGGCGAGCGTGCTCATAGGGCACCGCACGCGCTCCGCCCCGCAGAGAAGGGTAACCAAGGTGCATTTGGCGCTGCTCAGCGTCGGCTCGCAACCGGCCCCGCGGGCTGAGCTGCCCGGCCCGTTCGCCAGCCGGCACACCGCCGTCGACGCCGCCGGCGTGGACGCGGCGTTGGAGGCTCTGGAGGAGGGTCCCGGCCGGCTGACAGCCGACCTCCCAAGGCTGGTGATCGACGCCGACCTGGCCGGGCTCAACCTGGTGCTGCACCGGCTGATGCGCCGGGGGCTGCTGGAGACGCTGGAGACGGCCGTCCTGCCGCGCGAGCCGGTGCCCTACCTGTCCCGGCTCGGGTTGCCCGCCGACCCGGGCGACCAGCTGCGGATCGCCAGCTCCGCGCCGGCCCGGCTGATCGGCGTGGTCAAGGACGACTCCGGCGGCGTGTGCGTCGACGGCGCGAGCATGCGCCCCTGGCCGGACGAGCCCGGCGAGGCGGCCGGTGAGCCCTGGTGGCTGCGGGCGGTGGTGGACGACCAGCGGCTGGCCGACGGGACCGTCCGCGAGCTCCGGATGCGCCGGCTGGGCCCGAGCGAGCTGGAGGCCACCGTGCGGCTGGGCCGGTTGCGCCAACGGACCTGCCGGGGCCGGTCGCTGCAGCTGGCATGCGACCCGGCGCTGGTCGTGACCGATGGAGTGGGCCGGGAGCGCCCGCGCGGCAAGCGCACCTTCTGGTCCGAGCCGACCCTGTGGTGGCTGGCGCTGCCACTGGGATAGCGCGCCGCAGGCGACTGGGCGGCGTCGGCGGCTGACATCCCGAGGCGCCAGACTGCCGGCGGGCAATAGAGTCAGCGTATGAGCGTTGACCCCAGGCCGGCGCCGCTCGCGCCGGGACCGCCGCAGTTCCAGTCGTCGTTGAGCAGGCAACGCCGTTCGACCGGCGCGCCGATCGCCGTGCTGATCCTGCTGGCCGCGCTGGCATCGGGCGTGTTGCTGCTCGAAGGGATCCAGGACCCGATCGGGCTGATCGTCGCGGTGCCGTTGACGGCACTGGCGATGGGACTGGTGCTGGCCTGCTACTTCTGGCTGGACCGGTGGGAGCCCGAGCCCAGCCGGCTGCTGCTGCTGGCCTTTCTGTGGGGCGCCAGCGTGGCGATCGTCATCAGCCTGGTGCTCGAGCTGGCCAGCAGCGAGGTGCTCGGCCGTGGCCTGGTGCTGACCCTGGTCGGGCCGGCCATCGAAGAGGCCGCCAAGGGCGCCTTCCTGCTGGTGATGCTCACCGGCGCCCGGCGGCGCGAGTTCGACGGGGTGGTGGACGGGCTGGTCTACGCCGGCTTCGCCGCGGTCGGCTTCGCCTTCGTCGAGGACATCGGCTACATCGCCCAGAGTTTCAGCCAGGGCACCGAGACCACGATCGCCACCGTGGTGATGCGGCTGGTGATGGCCCCGTTCGCGCACCCGCTGTTCACCTCGATGATCGGGCTCGGCGTGGGGCTGGCGGTGAGCAGGCCGCGGCAGAGCGCCCGCTGGCGCTACCCGCTGCTCGGCTACCTGGCCGCGGTGACCCTGCACGCGTTGTGGAACGGCTCGCTGACCTTCGGCTTCGGCGGCTACCTGCTGGTGTACGTCGTCATCATGATCCCGGCGTTCGTGGGCGCCCTGCTGATCGCCCGCTACCACCGCGCGCGCGAGCGCGACGTGGTCAAGCGGCAGCTGCCCGAGCTGGTGTACTACCGGCTGGTGACGCCCGCCGAGGCCGGCTGGCTGGACAGCATCGCGGCCCGGCGCGCCTGGCTGCGATCGGTGACCGCGCGCTCGGGCAAGCCCGCGGCCCAGGCGCTGCGCGACTTCCAGGCAGCGGCCACCGAGCTGGCCTTTCTGCGCGACCGCGTCCAGCGGGGCGTGGGCCCGGCTGACGCCTACCAGCTGCACGCCGAGCTGGTGCAGGCCCTGCTGACCAGCCGGGCGAAGGCGTCCGGACCGCTGATCGAGAACGCCAAGTCGGCCCCGCCGATCCCTCCGGTGCGACCGGCGTCCTTGTCAGGCCCGGGCCGCTGAGCCGCCCGGTGAGCCGATGAGCATGCGGATGTTCGTGGCGGTGCTGCCGCCGCTGGAAGCCCTGGAGGACCTGGCCGAGTTCGTCGAGCCCCGGCAGCAGCGCGAGAGCCCCTTGCGCTGGTCGGCGCAGGAGCAGTGGCACCTGACCTTGGCGTTCATGCCGGCGGTGGCCGACCGCGACCTCGACGAGCTGGTCGAGCGGTTGGCCGACGCCGCCGGGCGCCGGCAGCCGTTCCAGCTGCGGCTACAGGGCGCCGGCAGCTTTCCCAACCCGGCGCAGGGCAAGGTGCTGTGGACCGGGGTGGCCGGGGACACCGAGCAGCTGGAACGGCTCTCGGCCAGCAGCCGGTCGGCCGCGGTGCGGGCCGGCGTCGAGGTGGACGGCTCGAAGTTCCGCCCGCATCTCACGCTGGCCCGGGCCAACCGGCCGCTGGAGCTGACCAGGTGGCTTCGGGTCTTCGACCTGTACGCCGGGCCGAGCTGGCAGGTCGAGGAGCTGGCGCTGATCCAGTCCCAGCTGGGGCCCCGAGGCTCGCGCTACCAGCTGCACGAGTCATTTCCGCTCGGCGCGGGGACGTCGGAGCCGGCAGGCTAGCGTGACGGCCGTGACCACCCTTCGCACGTGCGCCATCGTCCGGACGTCCGCCCCGTGAGCCGGCTGGAGGAGGTCGGCGAGCGCGACGGCTGGCGGTGCTGGCTGTGCGACGAGCCGGTCGATCCGGACCAGTCGGTCAACGACGCGCGCGGGCCCAGCGTGGACAGCCTGAGCACCGCCAAGGCACGCGGCAAATCCGGCGCCGGCTCCAGCTCCGGCGAGCGGCTGGCCCACCGTGGTTGCAACACCAAGAAGGGCGCGGTCAAACCGGTCGTGCCCTGGCCCACGGAGTTGTTCGTCTCCGATCCGGCGCCGCTGATCGGGGTCCTCGAGCGCCTGGAGCGCAAGGGCGGTCGCGAGGTGGTGGCCCGCTGTCCCAGCCGCTCGGACGCCGATCAGACCGCCGGCTGGCTGGTCGACCGGTTCTCCCGGCTGGCGCCGGCGCTGTCGGTCACCGCGACCGTCGAGCCCGGCGGTGGCCAGTTCCTGGTCGCGCTGGCGGCCCCACGGTCCTGATCAGATCCCGATCAGGCGTCCTCGACTCAGGGCGTCGGTGACCCGGAGGGCGTGGCAGTCGGGGTGGCCCTCGGCGTGGGCTTGACGGTCGGTCCCGGGCGTGAGGTGGCGGCAGTCGGCGCCGGACTGGCCGCGGTCGTCGAAGCGCTCGGCTGGCCGGTTTCGGACTGGCCGGATGTCGGCGAGCTGGGCGGCACGGTCAGCGGGCCAGGCCCGGATCGGAACGGGCCGGCGTCGGCCGGGCACAGCGGATAGCTCCAAGCCCCGCCGTTGAGATCGAGGCCGGGAGCCGGCAGCCCGTTGGCGCAGTAGCCCCGTCCCAGCTCGAGCGCAGTGCCGTTCTGGTCGAAGAGCCGGGCGCCCTCGACCAGCCTGCCGGCCTGGTCATAGGCGTAGACGTCGGGGACCTCGGAGAACGGCTCGTAGTAGCCCTCGCCGGGCCCGCTGTAGGCGTAGGCCGTTCCCCCGACGTTGGCGGCCAGCACGCCGGCGCCCCACAGCGCGATCAGCACGCTGGCGGCCGCCATCGCCCGGCCCGCCCAGGCAGACCACCGCAGCGACCGCTGGCCCAGGGCCACCGAGCCGGCGATCATCGCCAGGGTCAGAGCCAGGCCGAGCACCCGGTTGCCGCCGAGGTCGGGGATGAAGCCGCTCCAGCTCTGCCGGTCGTGCGCGCCGGACAGGAACTGGGCGGCGAGCCAGCCACGCAGCACCCACCAGCCAGGCCGGGTGGCCCGCAACAGCTCGACCAGCCGCGGATAACCGACCAGCCGGCCGGCCTGCAGGTCGAACCGGTCGGCCAGCCGGCGCGCCCGCCGCAGGCCCTGGACCACACCGGCCGACAGCGCCCGGCCGGCCAGCGGATCGGTGTGCTCCAAGCCGGCCGCAGCTCGCAACTCCTGCGCGTAGACCTCCGGCGCTCCGAGCCGCTCGCGCAGCGATCCGGCGCCTTCGGCCGAGACCTCCGCCGCCACCTCGGCCAGGTGGTCGGGCAGATCCTCGATCAGGTCCTGCCGGGCAGCGGGCGTCAGCCCGGCC
The DNA here is from genome assembly GCA_036399055.1 of Jatrophihabitans sp. Classification (NCBI taxonomy): domain Bacteria; kingdom Bacillati; phylum Actinomycetota; class Actinomycetes; order Jatrophihabitantales; family Jatrophihabitantaceae; genus Jatrophihabitans; species Jatrophihabitans sp. The sequence continues at coordinate 134,837 of DASWNX010000015.1, read as the reverse complement.
AGCGCCGCGACCACCTGGTCGTAGTACCGGCTCACCTCGGCCGAGCCCGGCTCGGCTGAATCGATTCCGGTCCAGCTCGTCACAGCCGGCTGGCCGACGCCTTCGCCGGTCGTCTTATCGGTGGTCATTATGCCGCCACCCTTCCGTTCAGGAGCCCGTCCATCGACTGGGCGAACTCGCTCCAGAGCTTGCTGGAGAGCTCGAGCTGGCTTCGGCCCGCCTTGTTGAGCGCGTAGTACTTGCGATGCGGGCCCTCCTCGCTGGGCACCACGTAGGTCGTCAGCGAGCCGGCCTGGAACAACCGGCGCAGGGTGCCGTAGACCGAGGCGTCGCCCACCTCGTCGAGCCCGGCGGCCCGCAACCGGCGGACGATGTCATAGCCGTAGCCGTCGGAGTCCCGGAGCACGGCCAACACCGCCAGATCGAGGACTCCCTTGAGGAGTTGGGTGCTGTCCATGCGGCCAGACACTACTATGGAATACGCACTACCATCAAGAACGTAGTACGGCGCGTCTCGGAGTATCACCGTGCTTGTACGCTCGCCGCGTGAGAAGTTCCGATCCATCCGGTGACGGCGCCGGCCCGCTCATCGAGGCGGTGGGCCTGAGCAAGCGGTTCGGCGACTTCGAAGCCGTCGACAAGGTGGACTTCTCAGTGGCCAGAGGCGAGTCGTTCGGCTTCCTCGGCCCCAACGGCGCGGGCAAGTCCTCCACGATGCGGATGGTCGCCGCCGTCTCCCCGGCCAGCGGCGGCCTGCTGCGGGTGCTCGGCCTGGACCCGGCGGTCGCGGGGCCGGCGATCAGGTCGCGGCTGGGAGTCGTTCCGCAGCAGGACAACCTCGATCTTGAGCTGACGGTGTGGGAGAACCTCTTCATCTACGGCCGGTACTTCGGCATTCCGCGGCGGGCGCTGGGGCCCAAGATCGAGGAGCTGCTGGACTTCGCGCGGCTCTCTGACCGGGCGCGGGACAAGGTCGAGTCGCTGTCCGGCGGCATGATGCGGCGGCTGACCATCGCCCGGTCGCTGATCAACGACCCCGAGATCCTGCTGCTGGACGAGCCGACCACCGGCCTGGACCCGCAGGCGCGGCACGTGCTGTGGGACCGGCTGTACCGGCTCAAGCACCAGGGCGTCACGCTGGTGCTGACCACCCACTACATGGACGAGGCCGAGCAGCTGTGCGACCGGCTGGTGGTGATGGACCACGGGCGGATCGTCGCCGAGGGCTCGCCGACCCAGTTGATCGCCGAGCACGTCAGCCGCGAGGTCGCCGAGCTGCGCTTCGGCGTCGACCAGAACGAGGCACGGGCAGCCGACGTCGCCGACCTCGCCGAGCGGGTCGAGGTGCTGGCCGACCGGTTGCTGCTCTACGTCGACAACGGCGAGGACGTCCTGCGGGCGGTGCACGAGCGCGGCCTGCAGCCGGTCTCGAGCCTGGTGCGCCGGGCCAGCCTGGAAGACGTGTTCCTGCGGTTGACGGGACGAAGCCTTGCCGACTGACGCCGCCGCGACCAAGCCGCCCCTACCGGCGGGCCAGCACACCCCGACCCGCCACCTGGTGCGGCCCCAGGGCGGCGGCCTGCCGGCGCTGCTGGGGTACTCGCTGATCTCGGCCCGGCGTTATTTCAAGGTCTCGGCGTTCTCCCAGATCGGGGCGCCGGTGCTGTACCTGCTGTCCCTGGGCATCGGCCTGGGCAGCATCGTGAACTCGCGCTCCGGCGCGGACAGCCTGGGCACCTCCTACCTCAGCTATCTGGCGCCGGCGTTGATAGCGGCCACGGCGCTGCAGGTCGCTGTCGGCGAGTCGACCTACCCGATCCTGTACGGCTTCAAGTACCAGCGGATCTTCTTCGCGATGAACGCCACTCCGTTGTCGGCCCATCAGATCGCCGTCGGCACAGTGGCCTGGATAGCGGTCCGGGCCACCTTCGCGGCCACCCTCTACCTGGCCGTGGTCGCCTGTTTCGGCGGCCTCCGCAGCGTCGGAGCGCTGCTCTGCGTCCCCATCGCCACCCTCGGCGCGATGGCGCTGGCGGCGCCGATCACAGCCTTCTCCGCCGCGGTGGAGACCGAGCGCGGCGGCTTCGCGGCCATCATGCGGTTCCTGGTCATGCCGATGTTCCTGTTCTCCGGCACGTTCTACCCGGTCAGCACCCTGCCCGGCTGGGCGCAGGCGCTGGCGTGGCTGTCACCGCTCTGGCACGCCACCGAGTTGGCCCGGTGGGTCTCGCTGGGGTCGCTGCGGCTGGACTCGGGCGTCGGGCAGGTCAGCGCCGCCGCCCTGCTCGGGCACCTGGCGTTTCTCAGCGCGCTGACCGTGGCCGGGGTGCTGCTGACCGGCTGGCGCTTCCGGGTGAGGTTGAGCCGATGAGCCGGATCGAGGTGGCCACCGAGCAGCCGCCGGCCGCGGCCGGTCCCCCGCCACGGCGCGGCCTGCTGCTGCGGATGCTGCCGCCCAACGTCTACGCCGGCCGGGCCTCGGTGCTGATGGAACGCTCGGCGCGGGTCTACCGCCGGTCCTGGCTGATCATCATCTCCGGCTTCTTCGAGCCGCTGTTCTACCTGCTGTCCTTCGGCGCCGGCCTGGGCGCCCTGGTCGGCGGGGTGAGCGGCCCGCACGGCCAGCCCTTGACCTACGCCCAGTTCATCGCGCCGGCCCTGCTGGCCTCGTCGGCGATGAACGGGGCGCTCGCCGACTCGATGATGAACGTCTTCTTCAAGCTCAAGTACGCCAAGCTCTACGACGGGATGCTGGCCACCTCGCTTGGCCCGATGGATGTCGCGCTCGGCGAGATCGGCTGGGCGCTGACCCGCGGCGGCATGTACTCGGCCGCCTTCGTCCTGGTCATGCTGGCGATGGGACTGGTCCTGTCGCCGTGGGCGCTGCTGCTGGTGCCCGCGGCGCTGATGATCGCCTTCGGCTTCGCCGCCCTCGGCATGGCGGCGACCACGTTCGTGCGCAGCTGGCAGGACATCGAGATGGTCACGTTGCTCATCCTGCCGATGTTCCTGTTCTCCGGGACCTTCTACAGCCTGGACGTCTACCCGGCCTGGTTGCGGCTGGTGGTGCAGTGCCTGCCGCTGCACCACGGGGTGGCCCTGATGCGCGCCCTGACCTACGGCGACATCAGCGCCGGGCTGGTCCTGCACATCTGCTATTTCCTGGTGATGGCCGTCTTCGGGCTGTGGGTGACGACCCGGCGGTTGGGCATCCTCTTGATGAAGTGACGCCTGCTCAGTGAGGTGAGGCCCGCCTGACTAGCCGCGGCGGCGCGCGCGCACCACGGTGTCGCTGATGCTCACGCCGCGGCCCTCGTGGTCGGTGGCCGATCGCCGCACGGCGGCGTTGGTCACGATCTGCCAGAGGCCTGGATCGAGTGCGGCCACGATCTGGTCACCGGTGAAGAACAGCTCCGGGCGATTCGGACGCCGCATCGTGGTGTGCAGGTCCGAGGGATGGTGGCCGGCGATGAGCAGCGAGCCACCCGGCTTGACCGCGGCCGCCAGCCGGCTGAACACCCGTTCGCGCTGCCCGGCCGGCGGGTGCAGGAACTGCGTCGAGACCAGGTCGAACCGGTCGCGGCTGGGGTCCCAGCGGGTGAGGTCGGCCTGCTGCCATTCGATGCGACCGGCGACCTGCTCGCCTGCTGCCGCCGCGTTGGCCGCGGCTCGTTCCAGCGCGACGCTCGACAGGTCCACCGCGGTCACCTGCCACCCCCGCCCGGCCAGCCAGATGGCGTCCGCGCCCTCGCCGCAGCCGGCGTCCAGCGCCGTCCCCGGACTCAACTGGGATGCCTCGCTGACCAGGCACGCGTTCGGCTCGTGGCTCCACAGGCTGGCCTTGGAGCGGTAGCGCTCGTCCCAGAACGCCTGATCCCATTCCTGCGGCAGCGCCGCCTCATCCGCCAGCGCCGCCTCATCGCCGTGGTCGGCCACCCGCTGCTGGATCTCGTCGTGCTCGGTCACGTGACCACCTCCGCTCACGACCATGCGACGCTGAGGTCAGGTTCGGCAAGAAAGGTTGCCGTTTCGGCAACAAGCTCGTCAGAGTGGCGATTATGGACGGTGTGCTGAACGCCGTCGGGCCGCGATTGTGGAGCACTGCGCACAGGTGAACGGCAGGCAAACGCAGTTTAGGCAGTCGTCTAAGAAGCCATGTTCAAGGTATGCCGGTCATTGCCGCGCGGTGCAGCCGGCCTAGGGCGCAGGTAAATAGTAGGCACTTTGTCTATCATTTAACTTTAGTAATTGACTGGACACTTTGGCTGTCACATCTCCCCTTATAGACAGAGTGTCTATTAACGTCCGAGCAGGAATGAACAACATGCTGGTGCCCTATCAACAAACGAAGGCCTGGGTTCAGGCATTGGGGAGCGGAGGCAGCTTCGCGAACCTTGCGTGCAAGGCCCACGTCATCAGCGTCCTGCCCTCGTGAGGCAGTGATAAGCGCTCGACTGAACCTGGGCACGCCGCGTTCAAAGATACCTAACCTGACATACTCCGACGCGCACTCGCGCTGCTGGTCGAACCTCGACCCTGTCTAGCTCTGAAGGGTCGGGTTGGTGACGGTTCCAGGGCAGGCGCTAGTCAAGACACCAGACCGCGTTCGTCCTACGCTACAAGGCGAAACCCCGATGATGCACCGTCCGAGCAAAGCGTATCTGAGCGCGCCAGACCGAAGGTATGTGCACTGCCACGCTTCAGTGTCAATCGATGGTGACAGATCTGAACATAACGGGTACGGTCTGTCACGGTCGATACGGAGGGAATTTCGGATGAGAGCCGGCCTGATCAGTGGCAAGACGCGGCCTGCCCGACCGCGTCTTGGCCCTGATGATCACACGCACGTGGCTACGGCCAGTCCCCGTGGCGGAGCACTAATAACACCTCCTTCGACCATCGTGGTCCGTGTCAACGTCTCCAGTCATCCCACGTCTATCTTTACGGCCATTCCCAGTGACGCAACATCGCTACCACCCCCTGAGATCATCGAGGTGTGCCTCCGTGTTCCCTCGGTCACCGCCAAGGGGTACGGCGCGCACCTAAACGTCGACAGGTCCTTCGATGATTGGGCCTGACGACGTTTCTTTTCTGCTTTTATCGATCACTAGTGTCGCCTATTCGGTGTCCGTTAGGCGGCTAGAACGACTTCGGCGCGCCCTGACTGAAGGCAAGCTTCCTAATATCCTCGGCGTCTGGACCTTTGCAGCTACTCTCACCTTGCCGCCATTACATATTGCAGGCGTGGTTGCGATCGCCTACGCAGCCGGATGGCCATCTCGCAAGATAGTCGGCGGTGGCAGGCCTTTGAGATACGTCTATAGCGGCAGCGCGGCTGCCGCCTCCTGCCTAACCGCTTCAATCGTTCTGCATACAGTCGGCGGAGTCGCAGGGATAGCGCTCGCCATGCTGACCTTTTCCATCGTCGATGTCACCTTGATCGCCGCAGTGTTGGTCCTGGCCCGACAGACGCACGTCATGCGGATGTTCGCCAACCCACGAGCACATGCGGCCGAGGCAGCAACCCAATGTCTGGGCATAGCACTCGCCGGGCTTCTCAGTTGGAACCTCGCTCTGGGCGTGCTAGTGGTGCCGGCACTGCTACTCGTTCACCATTGGTCGCTGCGGGAGACGGTCAAGGTCGAGGAGGCCTTTGACTCGGTCACGGGGTTGTGGTCGGAGGCGGCGTGGATGGTGCAGGCTCAGCAGAAGCTGCATGACGTGCATGGTTCCGTCGCCCTGTTCATGATCGATCCGGATGAGGCGGGTCAGGAGGTGCGCATCCTGCAGACCATCGAGTCGGGCCTGCAACCCACGGACCTGCTGGGCCGTTACGGCTCCCGGCAGATTCTGGTGCTGATCCCGGTGGGCCTGCCTGAGGGCGGGCCGTTCTTGGCCACCGGGTTCCGCAAGGACCTGGCCGCCGCCGGAGTGCGCGCGGCGCTGGGCTGCGCCACGACAGGCGACGCCGAGCTGGAGGGCCTGCTGATCGAGGCGATGTCTGACCTGATGGGCCGGCGCGAGGCGGCCGGCATCACCCGGAACTGGTAGCCGGACCGACTGTCCTTCTCCGCCTGGGCGGGGAACCTACTGGGGCTAGCTGCCTTTCGACCCCTGCACGCCCGATCCCTGCACGTCCGATCCTTCGACGACAGCGGCCAGCGCTCTCTCAAGAGACGACAGGACCGCCGCGAAAGCGGTGAGCCCCTCTCCGCTGGCTGCCCTCCTCCGGTCGGCCAGGTCAAGAAGGAGGTCGGTGGCCTGCCGCCGCTCAACGGTGCTCAACACCGAGGCGTCCACCGACGGCGCTGCCTGAGCCGCAGCAGTCGGCGCGGTTGCAGCCGTGGGCCCGGCGGTGGGCGTGGTGAACGCCCGGATCAACTGTGCCACCGCCTGCGCCTGCTCGATCGTCAGCGTCCCGGTCGAGGCCGGCAGCATCGAGGCCAGCAGAGACCGGTCCTCCGACACGTCGATCCGGAACTGGGTGGCATAACTCAGCACCACCTCGCGCGGATCCACACCCAGAGCGTGCGCGGTGCCCTCGACGACCTCACGCGACTTCGGCCAACCCTTGACCTCGCCCTTGCTGATCTTGCCGAACGTCTGATGCGCAACAGCGCCACCGGAGCGCTCCTGGAGTTGCCGCAGAGTCAAGCCGCTCGCGAGCTTCTGCCGAACCAACTCCTCAATGGTCGGCACACCTCCAGAGACTGGGTCACCCACTGCGCTGATCAACCCCTCTCCGTCAGGACGGCTGCCGCAGGACTGCGGGCGCCTTGGCGTCTACCGAAAGGTAGAGGCAGCCGACCCACCCCACGCCCCAATCACCGAACTACACGCCGGTAATTGTGATCATGAGGTCTACCAGCACGGCCAAGGTCACCCGGAGCGCGACCTGGCGCTAGTGCCGAGCCCGTTACGAGGCCCAGCTCAAAAGGTTTCAGCTCAGGCCAGTGCCGCCGCCGCTGCCGGGTCGCAGTCGTTGAGGAACGTCGAGCACCGGGCGGCCTCGTCGACCTCGTCGATCGCGGCGGCCGCGACGGCCAGCGCGTGCAGCGCCCGCAGAAATCCCTGGTTGGGGCCGTGGGACCAGGGCACCGGGCCGGTACCGCGCCAGCCGGCCTTGCGCAGGGCGTCCAGACCGCGGTGGTAGCCGGTGCGGGCGTAGGCGTAACCCTCGATCCAGAAACCCCGGCCGAGCGCCTCCTCAGCCAGCGCCGCCCACGCCGCCGAGGACGTCGGGTGGGCCGTGGCGACCTGGACCGGATCGGCGCCGCCCTCCAGTTCAGCGGTGGCGGGGTCGACGGGCAGCAGGGTTCGCGGTGCTAACAGGTCCATGCCGCCATTGTGCCCCGCGCCGGCTGGAGCGCCGTTGTGCGGCCCGAATCCGCGGTTGTGAGAACGAGACCCGCGGTTTCAGGCCGCACAATGCCCAGTCGAGATCAGGAGCCTGAGACCGACGTCCCGGCCGAGAGCAGGTCCTCGCACGCCTGGCCGACCCGCGCGGCCATGCCGGCCTCGGCGGCCTTGAGGTAGGACCGCGGGTCGTAGGCCTTCTTGTTGCCCACCTCGCCGTCGATCTTGAGCACCCCGTCGTAGTTGCTGAACATGTGACCGGCGATCGGCCGGGTGAAGGCGTACTGGGTGTCGGTGTCGACGTTCATCTTGACCACGCCGTAGGACACCGCCTCGCGGATCTCCTCCAACGACGAGCCCGAGCCGCCGTGGAAGACCAGGTCGAACGGCTTGGAGCCCTCCGGCAGGCCCAGCGCGCGGGAGGCGACCTGCTGGCCGCCCTTGAGCACGATCGGGCGCAGCTTGACGTTGCCCGGCTTGTAGACCCCGTGCACGTTGCCGAAGGTGGCCGCGAGCAGGTAGCGGCCGTTCTCTCCGGCGCCCAGCGCCCGCAGGGTGGCGGCGTAGTCCTCGTCGGTGGTGTAGAGCTTGTCGTTGATGTCGTTGGCCACCCCGTCCTCCTCGCCGCCGACCACGCCGATCTCGACTTCCAGCACGATCCGGGCGTCGTGGGTGAGCTTGAGCAGCTCGGCGGCGATCTGCAGGTTCTCATCCAGCGGCACCGCCGAGCCGTCCCACATGTGCGACTGGAACAGCGGATTGCGGCCCGCCCGGACGCGCTCGGCCGAGACCGCCAGCAGCGGGCGGACGAAGCCGTCCAGCTTGTCCTTGGGGCAGTGGTCGGTGTGCAGCGCGACGTTGACCGGGTACTTGGCGGCCACCACGTGGGCGAACTCGGCCAGCGCCACCGCGCCGGTCACCATGTCCTTGACCCCGGTGCCCGAGCCGAACTCGGCTCCGCCGGTGGAGAACTGGATGATGCCGTCGCTGCCCGCGTCGGCGAATCCCCTGAGCGCGGCGTTGATCGACTCCGAGGACGTGCAGTTGATCGCCGGATAGGCGAAGCCGCCGGCCTTGGCGCGATCGAGCATCTCGTTGTAGATCTCGGGGGTTGCGATGGGCATCGATGTCTCCGTCAGTTCTTCTCGGGGCCCTGTCCGGGGTCCGATCCGAGTATCCCACTGCGCTGGAGGCGAACACCCATTGCCTGCTGCCACGCCGGTCTGATCGGCTGGCCCGATGGAGATCCTGGTGCTCGGCGGAACGATGTTCCTCTCCCGCGCGGTCGCCGAACTCGGCGTCGCCCGCGGCCACAACGTGACCACCTTCAACCGCGGCCGGACCGGACCGGCGGTGCCCGGAGCGCGGGCGGTCACCGGCGACCGGACCGACCCGCAGGACCTGAACAAGCTCGCCGGCATGAGCTTTGACCTGGTCTTCGACACCGGCTACCTGCCCGAGGTCGTCAAGGCCAGCGCCGAGCTGCTCGAGCCCAGCGCCGGTCACTACGCCTTCACCTCCTCGGTCAACGCCTACTCCGGCTGGCCCGGGCTGGCCGACTACCACCGGCAAGGGGTCTATGACGGCGATCCCGACGCGGTCGGCGAGCAGGCGCCCGAGGACGTCGACGAGGGCGCGGCCTACGGCTGGCGCAAGGTCGGCGCCGAGCGGGCTGTCCTGCGGGCCTTCGGCGAGCACCGCACGTCGATCCTGCGAGCCGGCCTGATCGTCGGCCCGCACGACCGGGTCGGCCGGCTGCCGTGGTGGCTGGACCGGATCGCACGGGGCGGGCAGACCCTGGCCCCCGGCGCCCCCGACGAGGAGCTGCGGTTGATCGACGCCCGCGACATCGCCGAGTTCGCGCTGCGGCGACCGGCCGGCGCCTTCGAGGTCACCGGGCCCGCCCACCAGGTCAACCGCGGCCAGCTGTTCGCCGAGGCGCGCGAGGTCACCGGCTCGGACGCCGAGTTCACCTGGCTGGGCGATGACTACCTCACCGCGGCCGGCGTCGAGAGCTGGACGGAGCTGCCGTTGTGGGCGCCGGCCGCCGACGCCCCGGGGCTCTGGGCCCAGGACACCTCCGCCGCCGAGGCCGCCGGGCTGGCCTGCCGGCCGGTCCGGGACACCCTGGTCGACACCTGGGAGTGGATGCGCTCGATCGAGGGCGGCTGGCAGCCCTCGGACCGGACGCCGGGGCTGGCGCCCGAGCGGGAGCGGGAGCTGCTGGCCGGCTGGACCGGCTGACGCACCGCGATCGGTTGGTCACCGGTCCGGCTGTGGAGCAGCTGTGCCCTTCAGCGGGCTGAGCGAGGTGTCGAGAAGTCGCCTCCGCCGTCCGTAAGCTTGCTGGTTATGACGACGCTTGACGTGGCGAGCCAGCTGCTGGCCAACCCCATCTCGCCCAAGCACCTGCTCGGCAGTTACGGCCTGATTGGGATGGCTGTCATCCTGTTCGCCGAGTGCGGCCTGCTCGTCGGCTTCTTCCTGCCGGGTGACACGTTGCTGTTCTCAGCAGGCCTGCTGATCGCCATCGACGACCCGTCGATCAACTTCCCCAGCCTGCCGGTGGTGCTGATAGTGCTGCCGATCGCGGCGGTGGCCGGCAACCTGGTCGGTTACTGGATCGGCTGGAAGGCCGGTCCCAAGGTGTTCGACCGGCCGCAGTCGCGGTTGTTCAAACCCGAGTACGTCACCCGTTCGCAGGCCTTCTTCGACCGGTTCGGCCGCTCGACGATCATCCTGGCCAGGTTCGTGCCGGTGGTGCGGACGGTGGCCACTGTGATGGCCGGCGTCGGCAAGATGAGGTTCTCGGTGTACGCCCTGTACTCGGTGATCGGCGGGATCCTGTGGGCCGACGGCGTCGTGCTGCTCGGCCGGGCGCTGGGCCACATCGACTTCGTGCAGGAGACCGTCGCCCCGAAGATCGACCTGATCCTGGTGAGCGTCGTGGTGCTCTCGCTGCTGCCGACCGCTGTCCACTGGTGGCGCAGCCGGCCCAGCAGGGTCCGCGGCTAGCGGGCAACGGTCGGGTCACGATCAGCGCACGCCAGCCCACCGGGGCTGCCTAGGGGCCATAGGGCGGGGCTAGGCTACCGCTCGTGATCACGGGATGACTGCTTCAAACGCGCCCTCAGGCGGCCCTCTGGTCGTCCTCTCCGGCGTCAACAAGCATTTTGGGCCGCTGCACGTGCTCAAGGACATCGACCTCACCATCGACCGGGGCGAGGTCGTGGTCGTCATCGGCCCGTCCGGCTCCGGCAAGTCGACGCTGTGCCGGGCCATCAACCGGCTCGAGTCGATCGACGGCGGCACCATCACCATCGACGGCAAGCCGCTGCCAGCCGAAGGCAAGGAACTGGCCCAGCTGCGGGCCAAGGTCGGCATGGTCTTCCAGTCGTTCAACCTGTTCGCCCACAAGACGGTGCTCGAGAACGTCACGCTCGGCCCGGTCAAGGTCAAGGGCGTCAAGCGCGCCGCCGCCGAGACCCGCGGCCGGGAGCTGCTGGAACGGGTCGGGATCGCCAGCCAGGCCGACAAGTACCCGGCCCAGCTGTCCGGCGGCCAGCAGCAGCGGGTCGCCATCGCCCGCGCCCTGGCGATGGACCCCATGGTGATGCTCTTCGACGAGCCGACCTCCGCGCTGGACCCCGAGATGATCAACGAGGTCCTCGACGTCATGACATCGCTGGCCGAGAGTGGCATGACGATGGTCGTCATCACCCACGAGATGGGTTTCGCCCGACGGGCGGCCCACCGGGTGGTGTTCATGGACGACGGCCGCGTCATCGAGCAGGCGACTCCCGAGAAGTTCTTCACCGAGCCCGAATCCGCGCGAACCAAGGACTTCCTGTCCAAGATCCTCACCCACTAAATGACCCGCTGGGCCGGCCATGCCGCGTCCCGACCAGACAAGGACCCCGCCATGCGTTCCCTGCCCCTGATGTCCCTCGTCCCGGCCGCAGCGATGCTGCTGACCCTGACCGCTTGTGGCAGCGGTGACGACGACACCGGCGCCGCTGCTCCCGTCGACAAGCCGAGCTTCGCCGCCGGCACCCGGATGGCTGACATCGCCGCGGCCGGCAAGATCACCGTCGGCACGAAGTTCGACCAGCCGCTGTTCGGGCTCAAGGGCCTGTCGGGCAAGCCCGAGGGCTTCGACGTCGAGATCGCCAAGATCATCGCCGCGAAGATGGGCATCGCCGCGGACAAGATCACGTTCGTGGAGTCGGTGTCGGCCAACCGCGAGCCCTTCCTCGAGCAGGGCAAGGTCGACATGGTGGTGGCGACCTACACGATCAATGACAAGCGGGACAAGAAGGTCGACTTCGCCGGCCCGTACTTCGTGGCAGGGCAGGACATCCTGGTCGCCAAGGGCAACCCCAAGAACATCACCGGCCCGGAGTCGCTCAAGGGCAAGAAGACCTGCTCGGTCAGCGGCGCCACCCCCGCGGCCACCATGCAGGAGAAGTACGGGCTGACCACCACGGAACTGGTCCTGGTGGACGCCTACTCCAAGTGCCGTGACGCGCTGGCCAACGGCCAGATCGACGCTCTGACGACCGACAACGTCATCCTGTCGGGCTACGTGAGCGAGGCGCCGGACAAGTTCGAGCTGATCGGCAAGCCGTTCTCCCAGGAGCCCTACGGCATCGGCGTCCCCGAAGGCCAGGAGCCATTCTGCGAGTTCATCAACAAGACCCTGAAGGAAGCGGTCGCCGACGGCAGCTACGAGAAGGCGTACAAGGAGACCGCCGGCAAGATCATCGAGACCGTGCCGGCGCTGCCCGAGCCGCGCGGCTGCGACAAGTAGCCGTTCTCCGGGCCTAGAAAGGGTCGAGCACCACGATGAACGAGGTTCTCGACAACCTCGACGTCTTCGTCAGGGGCTTTCGCACCACCGTCTCACTGACGCTGCTCGCGGCGATCGGGGCGCTGCTATTGGGCACCCTGATCGCCGCGATGCGGGTCTCGCCGGTCCCGCCGCTGCGGTGGGCCGGAACGGCTTATGTGCAGCTGGTTCGCAACACGCCGTTGACGGTGGTGTTCTTCCTGGTCGTCTTCGGGTTGCCCGAGGTCGATGTGAAGCTGCCGTTCTTCCGCTTCGCGGTGCTGGCACTGACCATCTACACCGCGGCGTTCGTCGCTGAGGCGGTGCGCTCGGGCATCAACTCGGTCGCCGCCGGCCAGGCCGAGGCCTCGCGCTCGATCGGGATGACCTTCGGGCAGACGCTGCGGCTCGTGGTGCTCCCGCAGGCGTTCGCCAATATCGTGCCGCCGCTGGCCAGCGTGTTCATCGCCCTGCTCAAGAACACCTCCATCGCCTCGGCGTTCTTCGTCTTCGAGGGCGTGCAGTCGATGAACCAGCTCATCAACAGCTTCGGCAACGCCGTGATCCCGATCATCGCCGCCGCCGCCCTGGGCTACCTCGTGCTCGCGCTGCTCAGCTCCTTTCTCTTCGGCCTGCTCGAGCGCGCCGTGGCGGTCGGCCGATGACCGCCCCGGTGCTCTACGACGTCCAGGGCCCGCGGGCCCGCCGTCGGGTGCTGATCAGCAGCATCGTCGGCGGCCTGGCGCTGCTGGTCCTGCTCGGGCTGGCCGCCCAGCGGCTGGCGGCCAACGAGCAGTTCGAGTCCGACAAGTACAAGCCCTTCTTCACCGAGCCGCAGCTGTACGAGCGGCTGCTGGAGGGCCTGCAGAACACCCTCAACGCCGCGGTGTACGCCATGGTGCTGGCCTCGGTGCTGGGAGTGCTGCTGGCGTTCGGGCGCCTGTCGCGCCAACCGTGGCTCCGGCTGCCGGTCATCGCCGTCATCGAGTTCTTCCGCGGCGTCCCGCTGCTGCTGCTGATCTTCGCGCTGTTCCTGGCCTTCCCGATCGTGGTGAACGTGGACCTGCCGGCCCTGTGGGCGCTGGTGCTGGCCCTGACGATGTACAACGGCGCGGTGATCGCCGAGATCATCCGGGCAGGCGTGCAGTCGATCCCCAAGGGCCAGACCGAGGCCGCCTACGCGATCGGGCTCAGCCGCGGCCAGACCCTGCGGATGGTGCTGCTGCCCCAAGCCGTCCGGGTGATGCTGCCCGCCCTGATCAGCCAGCTGGTGGTGCTGCTCAAGGACACCTCGCTCGGCTTCGTGATCGGGTTCTCGGAGTTGCTGCGCACCGGTGGCCAGCTGGTGCAGGTGCTGAACAACCCGTTGCAGCTCTACCTTGTCGTGGCGCTGATCTACATCGTCATCAACTCGGCGCTGTCGGCGCTGGCCGGCTATGTCGAGGGCCGGCAGCGCCGCACCACCGGCAAGACCCCCGTCGCGCCCACCCAGGTCGAGACCGGCATGGGCGTGCTCTAGCCGCCTGCTGATCTGGGGCATGCGCTGAGGCGACGTACTGTCGAAGGATGACTCATCCTGTGCTCTCCAACGTGCGCGAACGGCTGGGCTCAGCGCTGTTCGAGCAGGTGGCCGGCCGCGAGGGCCCCGACCGGCGCGATCGGATCCAGCTGTCCCAGGGACCTCGTTGGTTCGCTGCGGACCGGCCGATCTGCCAGGTGCACAACGACGCGGCGATGTTCGTCGGCGGCCTGCGCGCGCTGCTGCTGCAGTCGCTGCACCCGCTGGCGATGGCCGGGGTGGCCGGGCACTCGGGCTACCGCGGCGACCCGTGGGGGCGCCTGCACCGCACCAGCCATTTCCTGGCGGTGACCACCTTCGGGACCGAGGCCGACGCCGAGGCGATGATCGCCCGGATCCGGGCCATCCACCAGCGGGTCCAGGGCACCGCGCCGGACGGCCGGCGCTACGCCGCCTCCGACCCGCACCTGCTGCGGTGGGTGCACCTGGCCGAGGTGGACAGCTTCCTGCACGCCTACCAGCGCTACGGCGCCGGCTCGCTGGACCAGGCCGGCCGCGACGGCTACGTCGCCGACGCCGCCAGGGTGGCCGCCGCGCTCGGCGTGCTGGACCCGCCCACCACCGAGGCGCAGGTTCGGGCCGAGCTGCACGCCTACCGGCCCGAGCTCAAGGGCACCCGCGAAGCTCGGGAGGCGGCCAGGTTCATGCTGCTCAAGCCGCCGTTGCCGCTGGCCGTCCGAGCGCCCTACGGGGTGCTGGCCGCCGCGGCGGTGGCCAGCCTGCCGCGCTGGGCCCGCTGGCCGCTGCGGCTGCCCTACCTGCCGCTGGCCGAGGCCACGGTGGTGCGGCTGGCCGGTGACGGCCTGGTCCGTGGCATCCGCTGGGTGATGACCCCTGCCACCGGGGCGGCGGCCTGAGCCGGCGGCAGCTGTCCCGCAGGGCCGCCGGGCTAGTCGCGGGGCAGCTTGGCGGCCTGGTCGCAGGCCTTGCGCACCGTCGGGTCATCAGGTTGAACGTGCACCCCGAAGAAGGTCGCCTCACACCGCTTGCCGGCGTCGGCCACCGCGGTGGCCACCCGGTCGCGCTGCTGGTAGATGACCACCGCCAGGACGACCGCGACCAGCAGCACGACCACCCTGGTGATCATCTTGGTGACCATCCGGGCCAGCAGCAGGCCGAGCAGGACGATGACCACGATGGCGCCCAGCCCGACGTTCTGCACCTGGCTACTGTCGAGTGCGCCGACAGTAGTCGCGGGGGCTGGTGAGCTCATGGGCGATCACGGTAGTGCAGCCGGCGGATAAACTCGCGCCAGACACCCAGCTTGGGACGGGTGGCGCACCTGAAGTACCGATCACGCAGTCCCGACCGAGCAAGTACCTGATCGAGCAAGTATCCAGGAGGCCATTCCACGTGAGCACGCCAGAACGAGGGCTCGGAAACCCCCCGAAACTCAGGGAGGGTGTGCTGCGGGTCGTCGCGCTCGGCGGTATCAGCGAGGTCGGGCGCAACATGACGATGTTCGAATCCCGGTCGCCCGCGGTTCCCACCGGCGAGGCGGCGCCGGGCGGGAACGGGTCCTCACGCCGTGGCGGCCGGTCCCGGCTGCTGGTCGTGGACTGCGGGATGCTGCTCGGCAAGACCAACGCCCCCGGAGTGGACCTGGGCCTGCCGGACTGGTCGGCCTACACCGACCGGCTCGCCGACATCGACGCCATCGTGCTGACCCACGGCCATGAGGACCACATCGGCGCGCTGCCCTACCTGCTGCGCTCGCGGCCCGACATCCCGCTGATCGGCTCCCGGCTGACGCTGGCCCTGGTGGCCGCCAAGCTCGAGCAGCACCGGCTGCGGCCGGACCTGCGGATCGTCCGCGAGGGCGACCGGCTGACAGTCGGCGAGTGGGACCTGCAGTTCTACGCGGTGAACCACTCCATCCCGGACGCCCTCGCCGTGGCGCTGCGCACCTCCAGCGGCACCGTGCTGCACACCGGCGACTTCAAGATGGACCAGACCCCGCTGGACGGCCGGATCACCGACCTGCCCGGCTTCTCCCGGCTCGGCGACGAGGGGGTCGACCTGCTGCTGTCGGACTCCACCAACGCCGAGGTGCCCGGTTTCATCCCGAGCGAGCGAGAGGTCGGCAAGGTCGTCGCCGACGTGATCACCCGGGCGACCGGACGGGTCATCGTGGCCTGCTTCGCCAGCCACGTCCACCGGGTGCAGCAGGTGCTCGACGCCGCGGTCGAGTCCGGCCGGCATGCGGTGCTGGTGGGGCGCTCAATGGTCCGCAACATGCAGATCGCGCGGGACCTGGGGCTGCTCAAGGTCCCCGACGGCGTGCTGGTCGACCTCAAGGACGCCGAGCAGATGCCCTCCAGCCGGGTGATGCTCATCTGCACCGGCTCCCAGGGCGAGCCGCTGTCGGCGCTGAGCCGGATGGCCAACCGGGAGCACCCGGTGATCCGGATCGTCTCCGACGACACGATCCTGCTGGCGTCCTCGCTGATCCCGGGCAACGAGAACTCGGTCTTCAACGTCATCAACGGGCTGTCCCGGCTGGGCGCGACGGTGGTGCACAAGTCCACCGCGCTGGTGCACGTCTCGGGCCACGCCCCGGCCGGCGAGCTGCGTTACCTGCTCAACGCGGTGCGGCCGAAGAACCTGATGCCGGTGCACGGCGAGTGGCGCCACCTGCGGGCGCACGCCGCGATCGCCCGCTCGACCGGGATGACAGACGAGCGCATCATGCTCGCCGAGAACGGGGTGGTCATCGACCTGAGCGACGGCGTCGCCGAGATCGTCGGCCAGATCGAGATCGGCAACGTCTACGTCGACGGCCTGCAGGTCGGTGACATCGGTGACGCCGTCATCCGGCAGCGCCAGATCCTGGGCGACGAGGGCTTCGTCTCGATCCTGGTCGCGGTGGACCTGCGGGCGGGCAAGGTGGTCTACGGGCCCGAGGTCACCGCCAAGGGCTTCACCGACGACCCGGAGGCGCTGGACCCGATCCGGATCGAGCTGATCAAGACCGTGGAGAAGGCGCTGGCCGACGGGGTGCGCGACGCCGACGCCCTGGAGCACATCCTGCGCCGGACCGTGGGCCGGTGGGTGGACAAGACCTTCCGGCGGCGGCCGATGCTGATGCCGACGGTGATCGAGGTATGACCTGATGAGCAGTTCGCGACCCCCGGTGCGCCCGGGCAGGGTCTCGCCGATGCGCAGCGCGCCGGCCGTCGTCCCGCCTGAGTACGTCGACAACGCCGGCCGGGCCACCGGCGCGCCCTGGGACCGCGACGACCCGCCGGTCAAGGACGCCGAGACGGTGGAGCGGATGCGCGTGGCCGGCCGGATCGCCGCGCTGGCCCGTGACGAGGTCGGCCGGCACGTGGCGCCCGGCGTCACCACTGACGAGCTGGACCGGATCGGGCACGAGTTCCTGCTCGACCACGGGGCGTTTCCGTCCACGCTGGGCTACAAGGGCTTTCCGAAGTCGCTGTGCTCGTCGGTGAACGAGGTGGTCTGCCACGGCATCCCCGACGACGCGCCGCTGCTCGAAGGCGACGTGGTGAAGATCGACGTCACCGCCTACGTCGACGGCGTGCACGGCGACACCTGCGCGACGTTCTTCGCCGGCGAGCCGAGCGAGGATGTGCGGCTGCTGTCCGAGCGCACCCACGAGGCGATGATGCGCGGCGTCAAGGCGGCCCGGCCCGGCCGCCCCATCAGCGTCATCGGCCGGGTCATCGAGTCCTACGCCAAGCGCTTCGACTACGGCGTGATCAGGGACTTCACCGGCCACGGCGTCGGCTACTCCTTTCACACGAAGCCGACCGTCTGGCCCTATGACGAGCCGCGCGCGACCACGATCATCCAGGCCGGCATGACCTTCACCGTGGAGCCGATGCTGACCCTGGGCGGCTACGCCTGGGAGATGTGGGACGACGGCTGGACGGTCGTCACCAAGGACAAGTCCTGGGTGGCGCAGTGGGAGCACACCCTGCACATCACCGAGGACGGCGCGGAGATCCTGACGCTGGCGTCCTGAGCCGCTTCAGGTCTTGTTCGGGACAATCGGGCGTTGCGTCGAGGGTGACATCCCTGTGCCGCCGGCGCGGGTGGCGGTGCGTGCGCCTAGTGTCTGATCATGGGCTCAGGATCCCGGCCAGGCCACGAGCTGATGACGGCGATTCGAGCCATGGGTGACCAGGGCTTGGCAGTTGAGGGCATCCACGTATACCTGCGCGACCGGCCGCCGGTCGAGCATCACTGGGTGGCCGACATACGCCGTGACATCTTCTCGGCCTCGAAAACCTTCACCTCGGTAGCGGTTGGCATCGCGCAGGCTGAGGGACTCCTCGACATAGAGGATCCGGTCTTGTCTCACCTTGGGCACCTGACATCTGCCTCGGCGACGGATACCGACGCGATAACCATCCGACAACTGCTCACCATGACCTCCGGGATCACCTACCGCTGGAACGACCCAGACGCTGACCACCCTGGGGATGCCGCCATCGACATCCTCACGACGACGCTGGGCGCCGCACCCGGAACCGCCTTCGCTTATCGGGGCGCGAACACGTATCTGCTCAGCCGCATCATCCAGGCATGCTCAGGTCTGGACCTGCAGGACTTCCTGCTTCCCCGATTGTTCCTCCCGCTTGGAATCAGAAACCCCCAGTGGCTGCGCTGCCCACTCGGGTTCTCGCTCGGCGCGGTCGGGCTTCAGCTGCGCACCGCCGAACTCGCCAGGCTCGGCCGCGTTCTGCTTGACGGCGGCCGCTTCCTCAACCAGCAGCTCCTGCCAGCCGACTTCATTGCCAGCATGATTGCCGACTGCGTGCCGACCGACGGGCATGTCGCCACCGGGGCGGCCGCGCCCCACGCGGACAACTCGCGATACGGCCGCCACGTCTGGATCTGCCACCGGGACCACGCCTGGCGAATGGACGGCATCTACGGGCAGCTCAGCATCGTGCTACCTCGTCACGAGGCATGCGTGACGACCACCGCCCACTACCAAGGGCCGACCACCGACATTCTGGACGCCATCTGGTCCCACATCGTGCCCGTGCTCACATGATCGTCGGGATCGGTCAGCGGCCGATCGCGTAACCCTGCGCCCCGCGCGGGTTGGCCGCAGCCTTGAGCACCCGGCCTTCCTTGGCCACGGCGCTGAGCCGGCCCAGCGTCCAGGCGCCGGACAGCGTCAGCCGGTGGCCCCGCTCGCGCAGCTCGGCCAGCGCCTCGGCCGGCAACCGGTCCTCGACCACCAGCTCGCCGGGGTGCGCCTCGCGCGGGTAGAACGAGGACGGGAAGTGGTTGGTGTGAAACATCGGCGCGTCGATCACCGCCTGCAGGTTCGCCCCGTCGCCGGCGTTGACCAGAGCGGTGAAGAAGGCCAGCTGCCACTGGTCCTGCTGGTCACCACCGGGCGTGCCGAAGGCCAACCAGGGCTGACCGTCGCGCAGGGCCAACGACGGCGACAGGGTGGTTCTCGGGCGCATCCCTGGGCGCAGCGAGTTGGGCAGGTCCGGCTCCAGGTAGAACATCTGCGCTCGGGTTCCCAGCGGAAAGCCCAGCGCCGCGATCACCGGCGAACTCTGCAGCCAGCCGCCGCTGGGTGTGGCCGAGACCAGGTTGCCCCACCGGTCGACGACGTCGAGGTGGCAGGTGTCGCCCCGGTTCTGACCGAGCGGCCCGGGTGACGGGTCGGCGGCGGTCGGTTCACTGCTGCCCATCGTCGGCTCGCCGATGCCGGGCGACGGGCTGCCGGCCTCAGGCAGCGTGGCCAACCGCGGCGCCCGGCCGTCCGGCGAGCCGGGCCGCAGCTCGAGGTCGGCCCGCTCGCCAACCAGCGCCGCCCTCTCGGCCGCGTACTGCGCCGAGAGCAGGGCGGCCAGCGGGATGTCGCTGGCCATCGGGTCGCCGTACCAGGCCTCCCGGTCGGCGTAGCCGAGTTTGGCCGCCTCGGTGACCAGGTGTATCCAGCGCCCGGACAGCGCGGTCTCGGCCTGCAGTCCCAGGGCGTCCAGCATCCGCAGCTGCTGCCCGACCACTGGCCCCTGACCCCACGGGCCGGTCTTGAGCACCTGGTACCGCTCGGCGTACGGCGTCGCGACCGGCGCCTCGACGGTGGGCTGCCAGCGGGCCAGGTCCTCGGCGGTGAGCAGGCCGGTGTGGTCGCGGCCGGAGGTGTCGCGCCAGGCGGTGCGGCAGAACGCCTCGACCTCCTCGGCCACGAAGCCGCGGTACCAGGCGTCGCGGGCGGCCGCGATCCGCTGCTCGCGGGAACCGCCGACCGCCTCCTGAAGGATCCGGCGGTAGGTGGCGGCGATCACCGGACTGCGCCACCAGCTGCCCGGAGCCGGCGGCGTCGAGCCGTCCAGCCAGGCCGCGGCCGAAGGCGCCCAGTGCTCGGTGAACAGCTTGCTGACCGCGCCGACCGTCCGGCTGATCGCGGGCAACACCGGAAAGCCGTCCTCGGCGTAGTGCAGGGCGAAGGCCAGCACGTCGGCCAGCTCCCAGGTGCCCCAGCGCTCCAGCATGGTCGTCCAGGCGCCGAACGCGCCGGGGACGGTCGCGGCCAGCGGCCCGCTGCCCGGCACCAGCGTCAGCCCCAGGTCGCTGAAGTGCCGCAGCGAGGCGGCGGCCGGTGACGGCCCCTGACCGCAGACGACGTGCGCGCGGCCGTCAGCGGCGCTCCACGCGATCACCGGCAGGTCACCGCCGGGCCCGTTGAGGTGCGGCTCGACGATCTGCAGCACGAAGCCGCCGGCGACGGCGGCGTCGAAGGCGTTGCCACCGCGTTCGAGCACGCTCATGCCGGCGGCCGAGGCCAGCCAGTGGGTGCTGGCGATCATGCCGAAACTGCCCTGCAGCTCGGGCCGGGTGGTCATCACCGGACCAGTCCTATCACGCCCGGGCTTGCCCCGAGCAGTCGCTGAGCGCGCGAGTCCCGCCCGAGCAGCCGCTGGGCGCGCAAGCCCCGCCCGGCTATCCAGCCGATAGCCTGTGCCGATGACCGACGCGGACGTGATTGTCATCGGGGCGGGCCTGGCCGGCCTGGTCGCCACTGCCGAGCTCGCCGACGCCGGCCGGCGGGTGATCCTGCTCGACCAGGAGCCTGAGCAGTCCCTGGGCGGCCAGGCGTTCTGGTCCTTCGGCGGGCTGTTCCTGGTGGACACACCCGAGCAGCGCCGGCTGCGCATCCGCGACTCGCGCGAGCTGGCTCTGCAGGACTGGCTCGGCACGGCCGGCTTCGACCGGCCCGAGGACCACTGGCCACGTCGCTGGGCCGAGGCCTACGTCGACTTCGCTGCCGGGGAGAAGCGGGCCTGGCTGCACTCCCAGGGCATGCGGTTCTTTCCGGTGGTCGGCTGGGCCGAGCGTGGCGGCTACCTCGCCACCGGGCACGGCAACTCGGTGCCGCGCTTTCACGTCACCTGGGGCACCGGGCCGGGCGTGCTGGCGCCGTTTCAGCGGCGGGTGCGCCGGGCCGAGGCCGATGGCCTGGTGACCATCAAGTTCCGGCACCGCGTGGACGGTCTCACCAGCACCGGCGGGACGGTCGACGGCGTCCGGGGCGCGGTGCTCGAGCCCAGCGCGGTGGAGCGCGGCCGGCCCAGCTCACGCGCCGCGGCCGGCGAGTTCGAGCTGCGCGCCCAAGCAGTGATCGTGACCTCCGGCGGCATCGGCGGAGACCACGAGCTGGTGCGCCGCAACTGGCCGGCCCGGCTGGGCCCGGCGCCCGCCCGGATGGTGTCCGGCGTGCCCGCCCACGTGGACGGCCGGATGCTGGGCATCACCGAAGCCGCCGGGGGCAGCGTCATCAACCCCGACCGGATGTGGCACTACACCGAGGGCCTGCAGAACTGGGACCCGATCTGGGCCGACCACGGGATCAGGATCCTGCCCGGGCCCTCCTCGCTCTGGCTCGACGCCCGGGGCCAGCGGCTGCCGGTGCCGCTGTTCCCAGGCTTCGACACCCTGGGGACGCTGACCCACCTGATGAAGACCGGCTATGACTACAGCTGGTTCGTGCTCACCCAGCGGATCATCGACAAGGAGTTCACCCTTTCCGGATCGGAGCAGAACCCGGATCTGACCGGCAAGTCGGTGCGCCAGGTGCTCAGCCGGGGGCGGGGCGGGGCGCCGGCGCCGGTGGCGGCGTTCCAGCGACACGGCGTGGACTTCGTCAGCGCCGTGACGCTGCGCGAGCTGGTCGCGGGCATGAACACCCTGACCGGTGAGGATCTGCTCGACCTTGCCGACGTGCAGCGGCAGGTCGAGGCGCGCGACCGCGAGATCGACAACCGCTTCACCAAGGACCTGCAGATCACCGCTATCCGAGGGGCCCGCAGCTACATCGGCGACCGGCTCATCCGGGTCGCCAAGCCGCACCGGTTGCTCGATCCGGCGGCCGGGCCGCTGATCGCCGTCCGGCTGAACGTGCTCACCCGCAAGACGCTCGGCGGGCTGGAGACCGACCTGGACGGCCGGGTGCTCGCACCGGGCGGTCAGCCGCTGGCCGGGGTCTACGCCGCGGGCGAGGCCAGCGGCTTCGGCGGTGGCGGCATGCACGGCTACCGGTCGCTGGAAGGCAGTTTCCTCGGCGGCTGCATCTTCTCCGGCCGGGTCGCCGGCCGGACTGCCGCTGCCGCGGTGGCCTGAGCCAGCGGCTCAGGCTGCGCGGCTCAGGCTGCGGCGGCTCAGGCTGCGGCGGCTCAGGCTTCGCCTACCGCAATGAGCGCGTGCTGTGGATAACTTCCGCGCCGTTCAGCCGCGATTGCTTAACGTCCCACGCCATGCGAACGATCTCCGGGCACAGCAATGGCGCTTGACCGGTTCGAGTTGCCGGGTGCGGGCCTGCCCGCGGCGCAGCTCTGCTTGGCGCACCGGGTGCCCGCCGGTGATCCGGCGCAGCTTCGGACAGCCGCCCGCCGGGCCGACGCCTTCGCCGCTGAGCTTCGTCATGGCGCCGACGTGCTGCTGTCCAGCGCCGAGTCCAGCTTGTGGCGCGGTCCGGCGCACCGAGCGTTGTCCGAGCAGCTCCGGTCGCACGCGCCCCAGCTGACAGCCACCGCGGACTGCTACAGCGACTTCGCCCAGGCCCTGATCAGCTATGCCGTCGCCCTGGACGAGACCGCCGCCCCGCTCAGGGCCGCCCACCGCCAGTTGCGGCAAGGCTGCGCCGAGCTGGCCAGCCGGCAGCACTACGCCTCATCGCAACCGATGGCCGCGACGCCCGGCGGGCAGCCGGGCACCGGGCACGACCCGGGTGCTGACCTGCTGCCCGTCGCCCGCGCGTTCAAAGCCAGCTATGACCGGTGGGCCGACGCGCTGGACCGCTGCCTAGGGGCCTTGCTGCGTGTTTCGGGCGAGGATCCCGCTCGAGACCGGCACGGGTTCCGGGCGTTAGCCCATCAGCTGGGCCATGTCGCGGCGGTGGCGCTGAGCCCGTTCGAGCAGGCAGTGCGGCACCCGTCCCTGCGCGATGTCTCGGCCTGCCTCGGCGAGCTCAATGTCGGGTTGTCGGTGCTGGGCCTGGGCCTGCTGTTCATCTGCCCGCCGGCCGGGGCGGCCTGCCTGGCCGCCGCCACGGTGCTGGCCGTGGCCCAGCTGGCGGTGGACAGCACCCGTCGAGCCCAGGGCGAATCCGTCAGCAACGCCAGCCTGGGCCTGTCGCTGGCTGCGGCCGTCCCGCTCGGCGGAAACGCCTTTCGCGCCCTGCGGGCAGCTGACGATGTGGTCCACCTGGTGCCGGGCGGCGGGTTGATGGCTCACGAAGTCGCCGGCGGACACACTCTGCGCAAGCACGTCGGCAAGTCCGAGACGTTCCTTCGCACCCGACTCGCCACCGAGCCGCACATCAAAGGCGCGTCTACCTTTTACGACCGACAGGCGGCGGAGAACGCGGTCTCCGGACTGCTGGGGGCGAATCAGGCAGCGATCAATCGCTGGCTTTCAGGAAGGCGTGCATACCTCAAGTTAGAAGGCAGATATAGCGAACCGCTGGGCACACTGGTCCTTCCCAAGTCCGCGGTTGGCGCTGAAGCAAGCGGGATCAGAGTTATTCTGCGGAGAGCGGACACCCTGAACATGGGCTTCTACATACATACTGCGATGGTGACCGAATGAGCAATCTGGAATCGTTGAACCAGCTGTTGGGCTGCTACCTCAACGAAGATTGGTACCTCGAGTACGGCGACCCATGGAAGGCCGTCGAAGCTTTTGTGCGTGAGGAACCCGATGACGCGCCGGCCCTGCGCGCGGACATCGACTTGGCAGTTGCCGAAGCCGGCTCCGACCAAGAGCTGGAAAGGCGCTTAGACAGGCTGGGCCTGGGTTACGCGGCCACTACCGCTGGCTGGGAAACTTACGGTGCATGGTTGCGCGCGGTCGCAGACCGGGTTGACCAGCTCCTGCACACATCACCGGCCGCTTGACCGCCAGTCAGCTATTGATGCCAGGATTGATCAGCCGGGCAACCTGAAGTTCGGGTTGCGGATGAACCCCACGACGTTGCCGGTCGCCGTCAGCACCGAGCCGGTGACGATGCCCTCGCCTACCTCGGTCGCCGCGACGTGCTCCACGGCGCCTACCGCGATCGCGGCGTCCATCGCCTCCTGCACCGACTCCACACCCCAGTAGGTCAGCGCGCCGTCGGCGGGGCTGGCCTCGGGCAGCAGCCCGAGCTCGTAGCCGGCTACCTCGAAGCCGACGTAGAACGGCTGGTTGAAGTACGGCTCATAACCGAGCAGGGTGCTCCACCAGAGCGTGGCGGCTGCCAGGTCGGCGACGGGGTAGATCACGGTGCGCAGGCCTTGCAACTGAAGAGGCATGCCAGAACGATCCCACGATCACCGCTCCGGCGGCACAGGTCCGCCCCAGCCGGCCCCGGTGGCGGCGTGCCGCCTCAGCCGGCGTCGATGGCGGCGTGCTGCCGGATCCAGGCGTGCATCGCGATGCCGGCCGCGACCCCGGCGTTGATCGACCGGGTCGAGCCGAACTGGGCGATCGACAGCGTCATCGTGGCGCTGGCCTGCGCTTGCGCAGTGAGACCCGGACCCTCCTGACCGAACAGGAACAACGCGTTGCGGGGCAGCTCAGCCGTCTCGATCGGAGCAGCGCCCGGGGTGTTGTCGACGGCCACGATCGAGTAGTCGTTCTCGGCCGCCCAGCACGTCAGGTCCTCGATCGTCGGCAGGTGCCGCAGGTGCTGGTAGCGATCGGTCACCATCGCGCCGCGCCGGTTCCAGCGCTTGCGCCCGACGATCAGCACCTCGCGGGCCAGAAAGGCGTTCGCCGTGCGGACGACGGTGCCGATGTTGGCATCGTGCTGCCAGTTCTCGATCGCCACCGCGAACTCGTGCCGGCGGGTGTCGAGGTCGGCGACGATCGCCGGGACGCTCCAGTAGCGGTAACGGTCGCTGACGTTGCGGTGATCGCCCTGCTCGAGCAGCAGCCGGTCATAGTGCGCTCCAACCGGCCAGGGACGCGGATGCGGCCCGACGCCGACTGCCAGGTCGGGGGTGGCGTCCGCGGGCGCGGATTCGGACTCGTGCGCGCCGGTCTCGGCTGGCAACGCCCAGCCTCTCTAAGCCAGGCCCAGGTCGGCCAGTGAGTACGCCGCGCGGCATCGCAGACCAGCCGCCTCGATCGCCGGGCCGGCGCCCCGGTCGACGATCAGCGCCACCCCCACCACATCGGCGCCGGCCTCGCGCAGCGCCTGGACCGCCGTCAGCGGGCTCGAACCGGTGGTGGAGACGTCCTCCACCACCAGCACCCGGCGGCCGGCCACCGACGGCCCTTCGACCCGTTGCTGCATGCCATGGCGCTTCTCGGCCTTGCGCACCACGAAGGCGTCCACAGCGCCCTGGCTGGCGTGCATGATCGCGGCTCCGACCGGGTCAGCGCCCAGGGTCAGCCCGCCTGCCGCCTCGTAGGCCCAGTCCGCGGTGAGCTCGCGCAACACCCGCCCGACCAGCGGCGCGGCCCGGCGGTGCAGGGTGATCCGGCGAAGGTCTATGTAGTAGTCGGCCTGCTGCCCTGATGACAGGGTCACCTGGCCGTGCACCACGGCAAGCTCCTTGATCAGGGCCTGCAACTCGTCGCGATCGCTCATGTCCCCGCCTGGCTCATGAGCTGCCCGCTCTTGGCGCGAGCGCTCATCGCTGAACTCGCTGCGCTCCTCGCTCGTCCCTCGCTGCGATGCTCGCTCATGAGCTGCCCGCTCTTCGCGCGAGCGCTCATCGCTGAACTCGCTGCGCTCCTCGCTCGTCCCTCGCTGCGATGCTCGCTCATGCGGCCTACCCTATCGACGGCTCACCACCCAGCGGACGACGGAGCGGGGCAGCACCCTGACGAGCATCAGCAGGGCCTTGTACCGCTTGCTGGGCACGCTGATCACGACGCCTGCGCGCGCGTCGGCAAGGCCCTCGGCGACCACCCGGTCGGCGTCGAGCCACATCCAGGACGGCGTGCCGCTCATGTCGGCCTTGGCCCGGGCGTGGAACTCGGTGTGGGTGAAGCCGGGGCAGATCGCGGTGATGCGGACGCCGGTGCCCGACAGCAGCAGCGAGATGCCTTCACTGAACGAGGTGACCCACGCCTTGCCCGCGGCATAGGTGGCCGAGGCGCCTCGTGGGACGAAGCCGGCGACCGAGGAGACGTTGATGATCTCACCCCGGCCACGGGCTGTCATCGCGCCGACCGCGGCGTGGGTGAGCGTCAGCACCGAGCCGACATTGAGGTCCAGCAACCGCTGCTCGTCGGCCAGCGGCGCCTCGCCGAAGGAGCGGTAGAGGCCGATGCCGGCGTTGTTGACCAGGGTGTCGACCGGCCGCTCGGTCTCAGCGACCCGTGCCGCCACTGCCGCGCAGCCCTCAGGGGTGCTCAGGTCCGCGGGCAGCACCTCGACCTGCACCGAGAACCGGTCCCGCAGATCGGCGGCCATGCTCTCCAGCCGCTGCGCCGTCCGCGCCACCAGCACCAGGTCGCGGCCCTCGGCGGCGAACTGGCGGGCGAAGGACGCGCCCAGCCCGGCGGTGGCGCCGGTGACCAGGGCATAGCCGTGCAACGGCTGCGCCGAGGCGGTCATTCAGCGGCCTGCTTGCGGGACTTGGCCCGCGGCGCCGGCCGTTTGGAGCCGTTCGGACGCCGGCTGGGAGACCGCTTGGCTCCTGACTTGGTCAGCGACACCGGCTCCGCCGCGGGCGTCCCGGCCTGGTTGCCACCCGGCCGGCTGACGTCGTTACCGGCGGCGGCGGTTGCCGCCGCCCGACCGCCGAACAGCGTCCGGAACGGCGAACCCGTGCCCGAGCCTGCCGTCCGTCGAAAGTAGGCGCTGCTGGCCGGGGAGAACAGGAACACGATCGCCACAATGGCCGCCACGCCAGTGAATCCGGACAGCAGCCGGAAGAGCAGGTTGTCGCCGGTGAAGAACCCGCTCACCCGCAGCACGTCGCCGGCTACCAGGAACGCGACGAAGGCATAGAGCCAGCGTGCCCAGTTACGGCCGTCCCGGATGAACTTGGCGATCAGCAGCACCAGGCCGATGTAGATGAGGGTCAACCACACGTTCGAGCGCAACTCGCCGTCGACCCGCTCGGCCAGCGTGGCCGGCGACCATTCCGGGTGCAACTGCGCGGCGTTGGCCCGAACCTCGTCCTTGGCGCCGTACAACGCGAACGCCGCGGCCAGCGCCAGCAGGCAGCGCAGCAGGATCGCGCCCAGCGCCAGGTCGACGCTTCGCGGCCGGGCCGGCCGGCCAACGCCGGAGTCAGATTCTGGGGCGGTGTTCGCTGTCATCCCGACGAGCCTACCGGCGGCTCAGGACGGCGGCGCCAGCCAGCGGCCCACGCCCAGGTTGCGCACCACGCCGAACGCCAACACCAGGGCGATTCCCGCCCAGAACACCGGACGAGGCAGCGGACGGGCAGCCGGGCGCGGATCGGGTGAGCGCAACCGTCGCCACCAGAGCGGCGCCAGCAGCGGCAGCGCTGCCACGAACAACGCGTTGTAGCGCAAGGCGTTGGCCAGCTCGGCGTGGATCAGCGCGTGGCTGGCTCGGGTGCTGCCGCAGAACGGGCACCACAGGCCGGTCATCGCGTGCAGCGGGCACAGCGGGATCCCCCGGGTGCTCGGATCGACGAACCACAGCGCCGCGCCGGCAGCCAGGGCCGCCCCCGCCATGAGGACGGGAGCAGCCCTGTGCCCGAGACGCGCGGCGATCATCGGACCAGCGGGAGCTAGCCGGCCCGGACGACGAAATCGCCGGCGGCCTTGTCGTGCCAGCCCTGGTATCGCTTGGTCTTGTCGAAGAACGGGGAGAAGTAACCCACCAGGCACAGCATGCCGGTGAGGATCTGCACCAGGTAGCGCAGCAGTCCCCGGCCGATGCCGATCGGGCCACCGGTGGTGGCGTCGACGACCCGGATGTTGAGCAGCCGCATGCCGAGCGTCTGCTGGTTGACGCCGATCAGGTAGCCGAAGTATCCGAAGGCGATGATCAGCTGCAGCAGGGAGCTCACACCGTCGTTGCCGCCGGCCGAGGCGAACACGGCGCCGACGATGAAGTTGATGATCGCCAGGATGACGATGTCGATGACGAAGGCGCCGAATCGGGTGCCCATGCTGGCCACCGCGCCTGTGCCTGCCATCGCGCCAGGCTGGTTGTAACCAGGTGCTGGCGGGTAGTAGCCCTGCGGCTGGCCGTAGGCGGGCGGCTGGCCGTAACCCTGCGGCTGGCCGTAACCGGGCGGCTGATTGCCGGGCGGCTGCGCCCACGGATCGGTCTGCCCCGGCTGCGGCTGGCCGTAACCGGGCTGCTGGCCGTAACCGGGCTGCTGCTGACCGCCGCCGGGCGGCTGCGCCCACGGGTCGGGTTGAGCCGGCTGCTGAGACCCGCCGGGCGGCTGCGCCCACGGGTCAGGTTGTGCCGGCTGCTGAGCGCCGGACGGCTTCGCCCACGGGTCGGGTTGAGCCGGCTGTTCGTCGCCTGATTCCCCGTTCGGGCCGGTGCCCCACTGCGTCATGGCTTTCCCCTTGCTTAGTGTCGGCTACGCCGAACAAGTCCGCTGAGTCATCGACGTGCCCATCGGCTGCTGCCCGCAAAACCTATCGCCAAACCAGCCGGCCGGGCACCCGCAGCGCCAAGAACGGCGACTAGCGTTGACATCATGATGGCGGCTGAAGGTAAGAGAGCGCGCCGTGACGCCCGCGAGCTGGCCACCACCCGGCCGCCTGACCCCTACCGGGGCGCGCTGACCGACCCGTATAGCGCTCAGGCGGGGCGTCCAGGCCAGGCGGCCGGCCCGCCCGCCTCGCCCCAGGCCGGCGGGGCGTCCAGCGAGCCCCGTCCGGTGGCCCAGGCCACGCCCCGTTGGGGTTCTACGCCCGATCACGGCCAGCTGCCGGCCGGCAACCGCACTCCCGTGCCGGCGGTCATGGCCGGCATCATCGCGATCGGCCTCGGCGCGGCGCTGGGACTCTTCGGCCTGCTGCTGCTGGCGATCGTCAGCCTGCAGGACGAGTTCGGGGCGCCGGACCGCTCGTTCTACCAGGGCAGCGACTCCAGTTACCTGCTGCTGGCGCTGCTGAACTTCGTCCTCGGGGCCTGGCTTGCAGTCGGCGGCGTCTCGTTGCTGACCGGTCGGCTGATAGGCCGGCTGGTGATCACCATCGCGGGCTGGACGGTTATCACCCTGTGCGCATTCTGGTGGTTGCAGGCCGCGGTGACCGACCTGGCGCCGGCGGGCTTCGCGCTGCTCAGCCTCAGCATGCTGGCCCTGTGCTACCAGGCAAGCGTCACCCGGTGGCTGGGCGTGCTGCCCGCCGCCCAACCCGAGTGACCGCGCTCGCCTGAAAGCGTCCTTGGCGACCGGCGCCGTTACCCGACAACGATCTCGGCCACCGACGGGGCCGAGACGGTCAGAGCCGACCGGTCCTCGGTGACGTCGATCTGCACCTGATCGCCATCGGTGATCTCGCCGGCGATCAGCGCCTTAGCCAGCCGGTCCCCGATCGCGGTCTGGATCAACCGGCGCAGCGGTCGAGCCCCGTACATCGGGTCGAAACCGTTGATCGACAGCCACTCCCGGGCCGCCTCGGTCACCTGCAGCACCAGCCGGCGGCCGGCCAACCGGTTCTGCAGCAGGCCCAACTGCACGTCGACGATGCCGGCCAGCTCGGCGGTGGTCAGCGGGTCGAACACCACGATGTCGTCGAGGCGGTTCAAGAACTCCGGCTTGAAGTGCGACCGGACGGCGTCCATCACCGCGTCCTTCTTCAGCATGTCGTCCAGCTCCGAGACCAGGATGTGCGATCCCAGGTTCGAGGTCAGCACCAGGATGACGTTGCGGAAGTCCACCGTCCGCCCCTGGCCATCGGTCAGCCGGCCGTCATCGAGCACCTGCAGCAGGACGTCGAAGACGTCTGAATGCGCCTTCTCGACCTCGTCGAACAGCACCACCGAGTACGGCCGGCGGCGCACCGCCTCGGTCAGCTGACCGCCCTCGTCGTAGCCGACGTAGCCGGGCGGGGCGCCGACCAGCCGGGCCACCGAGTGCTTCTCGGAGTACTCGCTCATGTCGATGCGGACCATCGCCCGCTCGTCGTCGAACAGGAACGCGGCCAGCGCCTTGGCCAGCTCGGTCTTTCCGACACCGGTCGGGCCCAGGAAGAGGAACGAGCCGGTCGGCCGGTTCGGGTCGCTGATGCCGGCCCGGGCCCGGCGAACCGCGTCCGAGACGGCCTGCACGGCCTGCTTCTGGCCCTTCACCCGCAGGGCCAGCCCCTCCTCCATCCGCAGCAGCTTGGCGGTCTCACCTTCCATCAGCCGGCCCGCCGGGATGCCGGTCCAGGCGCTGACCACCTCGGCGATGTCGTCGGCGGTGACCTCTTCCTTGACCATCACGTCAGCCGGCTGCTCGACGGCAGCCGCCTCGGCCAGCTCCTTCTCGGTCTGCGGGATCTCGCCGTACATCAGCCGGGACGCGGTCTCGAAGTCGCCTTCGCGCTGGGCCCGCTCGGCCTGGGTGCGCAGCTCGTCCAGCTTCTCCTTCAGCTCGCCGACCCGGTTCAGCCCGGACTTCTCACGCTCCCACCGGGCGTTCAACGCCTCCAGGGACTCGGTCCGATCAGCCAGCTCAGCCCGCAGCACCTCCAGCCGGGCCACCGAGGCGGGGTCTGACTCCTTGGACAGCGCCAGCTCCTCCATCTTCAGCCGGTCGACCGAGCGCTGCAGCTCGTCGATCTCGACCGGCCGGGAGTCGATCTCCATCCGGAGCCGGGACGCGGCCTCGTCGATGAGGTCGATGGCCTTGTCGGGCAGGAACCGCGAGGTGATGTAACGGTCGGACAGGGTCGCCGCGGCCACCAGGGCGCCGTCGGAGATCTGCACCTTGTGGTGCGCCTCGTAGCGGCCGGCCAGCCCGCGCAGGATGCCGATGGTGTCTTCGACGGACGGCTCGCCGACCAGCACCTGCTGGAAGCGGCGCTCCAGGGCAGGGTCCTTCTCGATGTGCTCGCGGAACTCGTCCAGCGTGGTCGCGCCGACCATGTGCAGCTCGCCGCGCGCCAGCATCGGCTTGAGCATGTTGCCGGCGTCCATCGCGCCCTCGCCGGTCGCGCCGGCCCCGACGACGGTGTGCAACTCGTCGATGAAGGTCAGGATCTGGCCGGCCGAGTCCTTGATCTCGGTCAGCACCGCCTTCAACCGCTCCTCGAACTCGCCGCGGTACTTGGCGCCGGCGACCATCGCGCCCAGGTCCAGGGAGACCAGCCGCCTGCCCTGCAGGGACTCGGGGACGTCACCGGCGACGATCCGCTGGGCCAGGCCCTCAACGACAGCGGTCTTGCCGACGCCGGGCTCACCGATCAGCACCGGGTTGTTCTTGGTGCGCCGGGACAGCACCTGGATCACCCGGCGGATCTCGGAGTCACGCCCGATCACCGGGTCGAGCTTTCCCTCGCGGGCGGCGGCGGTCAGGTCCACGCCGTACTTCTCCAGCGCCTGGTAGGTGCCCTCGGGATCCGGACTGGTGACCCGGGTCGAGCCGCGCACCTGGGTCAGCGCCGCGCGCAGCGCGGTGGGATTGGCGCCCAGCCGGGCGAGCGTGGTCGCCACCTCGGAGGGCACCTCGGCCAGGGCGAGCAGCAGGTGCTCGCCGGAGACGTACTCGTCGGTCGCGTCCTTGGCGATCCGCTCGGCGGCGGCCAGGACGTTGTAGAGGTTTCGGGACGGCTGCGGGGCCGACACCGTCGAGCCGGCAGCCGCGGGAAGCGCGCCCACCTGGGCGGCGATCTCCCGGGTGAGCCTTGCCGGGTCGACGCCCACCGCCTGCGTCATCGGACGCGCCAGCCCCTGCTCGTCGCTGAGCAGGGCGGCCGCGAGGTGGGCGGGCTCTACGGCGGGGTTGCCCTTGTCGGCAGCTGTCCGGACGGCCGCGGAGACGGCCTGCTGGCTGCGGGTGGTCAGGTCCATAGCTGTCTCTACCTCTTGTGCTTGCTCGACTGGATGTTCGGGACGGAGGCGCCTGGCGCGTTCTCTGCTCGGTTCAACGGCGAACAAGTTGAGTCTGTTCCGCTCAACTCTAGCGCGAGGGAGCATTCCTGTCCTTGTCGCGGCGCCGCGGAGTTCGTCACAGGCTGAGGCGTCGGGAAGATCGGCAGAACCTGCCCGCGCCTACCCAACCGATCGGCTTCCGTCCGGGTAGATAGGGGTGTGTATGCCATTTCGGACCCGGCGCCGACGAGCCGACCCACGGGCACCGTCCTCGACGCGTCACCGGCCGGCTTCGGCGACTGGGTGAGACCGCACTGGACGGCGATGGCCGCCCTGGCCAGGCGGTTGTCCGACACCGCCGACTGGGAGGACGTGCTCCAGGAGGCGTTGAGCTCGGCCTGGCGCAAGCGGGCCCAGTTCGACCCCGCGCGCGGTACCAGCCGGGCCTGGCTGCTGGCGATCACCGCCGACCAGGCCCGCAAGAGCCACCGCCGGATCCGCGCGCTGCCCTTCACCGGCCAGGACGACCATCCGGCCCCTACGGTCGATCAGGCACTCGAGCTGGACCTGGACCGGGCCGTCGCCGCGTTGCCACCCCGGCAGCGGTTGGCGGTCAACCTGCGCTACTTCATCGGCCTGCCGGTCGCCGAGGTCGCGACCGTGATGGCCTGCAGCGAGGGCACCGTCAAGTCGACCCTGTCCGACGCGCGTAGCCGGATCCGCAGCCTGCTCGGAGAGGACTACCGATGACCCTCGACTTCGACGACCAGCGGCTGGACGACCTGCTCACCCGGCGGGGGCAGCACTGGCAGCAGGACTTCACCGCCCCGCCGCTGGAGGGCATGCTTGCCGTCGCCACCTCCGACCCCGGCCACCGCCTGCGGCGCTGGGTGTGGCCGGCCGTCGCGGCGGCGCTGCTGCTGGTCATCCCGCTGATCACCCTGCTGCGCGCCCACCACCGGGAACACTCCGCACCTGCGCGCCCCGACGTCCAGCTGGTCAGGCCGCTCGGCAAGGCCGCGTGGAACGGCGCGGTCCTGCAGGACGACGGCAGGACCGTGGTGGTGACCCACCGCTTCCCGGAGGGGTCGGTGCGGTGCGACCAGGGTTATCCGGTGCTGCGGGCCGAGATCACCTCGCAGACCGCCGACCGGGTGGTCATCAGCGCCACCGCTTACGAATCCGACCAGCGGCCTGCGCCGGACTCACTGATCTGCACCGAGCCAGGCGGGCGGGGGGAGCTCGGGGATTACCCGGTTGCCGTCGTGCTCGACGAGCCGCTCGGCAAGCGGCAGCTCGTCGATGCCGCCGACGGGCGGCGGCATCCGGTGCTGGCGGCCAGCACCGTGCCGCGGGCGACGTACCTGCCGGCCGGTTTCACCGACCGGGGTGTGCACTGGAGCGAGGCGACCGGGGTCGAGTCCTACCGCCGTACCTACGCCAACAGCAAGGGCAAGTTCAGCATCAGCCGCGGGCCGTACGACGCGTCCCTCTTCGATCGGGCACCGGGCCCGGAAACCGTCCTCGGCCATCCGGCCCTCTACCAGTACACCGGCATCTTCTGGCGGGACGGCGCGTACCTGTGGTCCATCATGCAGGAGTCCTACAACGGCACCGGCATCACCCAGCTGGACAAGGCGATGCTGCTGAAGATCGGCAACAGCATCCGCTGAACGCCCGCCTGTAGACCTCGCCGCTGTTCAGGCTAGCCCCGAGCTGCGACAATCCGGGCATCCCATCGGAGATGGAGGAATCCCGTCATGCCGCAGTCACGCCGAACCGCAAGCCTCATCGCCGCCGCCGCCCTGCTTCTCACCCTCGCACCCGCGACCGCCGAGGCAGTTGCCAGCGGCACGCCGAGCGCCCCGACCCAGGGTCCGTGCCAGTACACGCCCACCCCGGATGACCCCGCGGTCCGGCCGGTCTCGCTGCCGCCGGACCCTGCGGACACCCGCGACCACGGCAAGGTGCTGGTCACCCTCGTCACCAACCGCGGACCGATCCCGATGCTGCTGGACCGGGCCGCGGCACCGTGCACGGTGCAGAGCTTCTTGCACCTGCTCACGTCCGGGTTCTACGACGACACCAGCTGCCATCGGTTGACGACGTACCCGACGCTGTCGGTGCTGCAGTGCGGCGATCCGAGCGGCATCGGAGAGGGCGGACCGGGCTACCGGTATGCCGACGAGCTGCCGACCGATCTGCCGGTCTGGCCGGGCGACCCGGCTGACAGCCAGCGAAAGGTCTACGCCCGCGGCACGCTGGCGATGGCCAACGCCGGCCCGGACACCAACGGCAGCCAGTTCTTCCTGGTCTATGAGGACTCGAGGCTGCGGCCGAACTACACCATCTTCGGGCGCATCCTGCCGGTCGGGCTGCGGACGCTGGACCGGATCGCGGCAGGTGGCGTCGATCCGACCGATCCGGGTGCGCCGCTGGACGGGGCGCCGGCGCTGAACACCCATATTCTTATTGGGTATACGCACCAGCCGGCCCGCTGAGCGAGGCAGTCAGCTTCGCGTGAGCGAGGCGGTCAGCTCCGCGGTCGCCAGACCACCAGCTCACCGGACGATTTGGTGTAGGGCCGGTTCAGCGGGACCGAGACGATGTCGCCGGCCGGCCCGGCGGCGAACAACCGACGGGCGCTCAGCTTGGACTGCAGACGGCTGGAGCGGCGGCGGTCCTCCTCGACCTCGGCCACCCTGGTGCGCAGCGCGTGCACCTCGTTCTCCAGCTCCAGGATGCGCTTGATGCCGGCCAGGTTCACGCCCTCCTCCTGCGAGAGCCGCTGCACTTCACGCAACTGCTCGATGTCACGGGGGGAGTACCGGCGGCCACGGCCTGGGGTCCGGTGCGGTGACACCAGGCCGAGCCGGTCGTACTGGCGCAGCGTCTGCGGGTGCATCCCGGCAAGCTCGGCCGCCACCGAGATCACGAAGACCGCGGCCGACTCGGCGAACCGTGGCGCGCTCATGCCGACCTCGCCGCCTCCAGCAACCCGGCTCGAGGGTCATCGCCCGCGGTGGCCGCGGCATAAGCCTCGACGGCCTCGCGGGCGGCGCCGTCCAGCTTCTGCGGAACCGCCACCGAGACGTTGACCAGCAGGTCGCCTGCCGAGCCGTCCTTGCGCGCGACGCCCTTGCCCTTGACCCGCAGCACCCGGCCGGACGGGGTGCCGGGCGCCAGCTTGAGGGTGACCGTCGAGCCGTCGAAGGTCGGCACCGCGATCTGGGCGCCGAGGGCGGCCTCGGCGAAGGTGACCGGAACCGTCACGGTGAGGTCATCACCTGATCGACCGAACAGCGGGTGCGGCTGCACCGACACGATCAGGATCAGGTCACCGTTGCCGGCCGGGCCGGGATTGCCCTTACCGCGCAGCCGGATCTTCTGACCGTCCTTCACACCGGCCGGCACCCGGGCGGTGATCGTCGAGCCGTCACCGCGCCGCAGGCTCACGGTGTCACCCTCGACCGCCTGCCGGAAGGTCAGCGTCGTGGTGGCCTCGACGTCGGTTCCGACCCGAGGCGGCGCCTGCCCGAAGTTACCGGGGCCGCCGCCGCCGGTGAACATCCCCGACAGCAGGTCCTCGACGCTGATGTTCCCGCCCTGGTTGCTGAAGCCGCCCGGCGCCTGGCGCCCGGACTGGCGGCTGAAGAAGCCGGAGAACACGTCGTCGGAGAAACCGCCCGAAGGCCCGCTGCCAGCGGTGAAACGGGCTCGGCCGTGACTCATCGCCCGTACCGCGTCGTACTCCTTGCGCTGGTCGGGGTCCGACAGCACCGAGTAGGCCTCGCTGATCTCCTTGAACCGCTTCTCGGCCTGGGCGTCACCGGGGTTCTTGTCCGGGTGCAGATCCTTGGCCAGCTTGCGGTAGGCCTTCTTGACGTCGGCCGCCGTCGCGTCAGAGGCGACGCCGAGGGATTTGTAGAAGTCCCTGTCGAACCAATCCTGGTTTGCCATGACGTCATGCCTCCTTCACTGCTCTTGCCCTGTCGCTTCGATGGCGCTGCTGTCGCTTCGGTGACGCTGCCGAACCCCGCTAGATGGTATTGGCGCTACCCCGCGCTGGGCGGATCGGCGCTACCCCGCGCTAAGCGGGGTCGGCGACCGAGACCCTCGCCGGGCGCACCACCCGGTCGCCGATCCGGTACCCCGGCTGCAGCACGCCCACCACGGTGGTGACCTCGGTGCCCTCGGCGAGTTCCTCCTCGACGTGCATCAGCGCATCGTGCACCGCCGGGTCGAAAGCGGCGCCCGGCTCGCCGAAGCGCTCGACGCCGTACTTGGCCAGCGTCGTCTCCAGCTTCTCGGCGATGCTGGCCAGCGGGCCGGCCTCCAGGTCGCCGTGCTGGCGAGCCAGGTGGATGTCGTCGAGCACCGGAAGCAGCGACTCGATCACCGAGGCCACCGCCAGCTCCCGGCTCACCGCCCGGTCGCGGTCCACCCGCTTGCGGTAGTTGGCGTACTCGGCCTGCAGGCGTTGCAGGTCTGCCAGCCGCTCGGCGGCCAGCAGCTCGTGGGGATCGGGCGACTGCGCGGCGGCCGGGTCGCCGGCGCTGCCGGTCTCGGCCGCCGCTGCCTCGCCGGCAGGCGGGGTGGCCGCCCCGCCTGCCGGCGGCACCGGTGAGCCGTCCGGGCTGATCTTTCGCTTGTCGGCGAAGGTGAAGCCCGGCGCTGGCTTGTCAGGGCCAGCACCGGCCTCATCCTGAGGCGCCGGACTTGGGGTCGTCATGTCGGACTCCTGCTCTGCGGCAACCGGATCTTCTTGGTTCATCACCGTTACCGCTGCTCGTCGATGACCTCGGCGTCGACCACGTCATCGGCGCCGTCGGCAGCCGGGCCGCTGCTGCTGCCGTCAGGACCGGCGCCGTCAGCCGAGGGAGCCGACTGCTCGGCCGCGTAGACAGCGGTCGCCGCCTTGCCGCTGACCTCGTTGAGAGCGGTGGTCTTGGCCTGTATCGTCTCGTTGCTGGCGTTGGCGTCGGCCAGGGTCGTCTTCAGCTCAGCCAGCGCCGCTTCGAGCTCGGTCTTGGACTCGGCAGGCATCTTCTCGCCGGAGTCGGCGATGAACCGCTCGGTCTGGTAGACCAGCTGCTCGCCGGAGTTACGGATCTCGGTCGCCTCGCGACGCGCCTTGTCCTCGGCGGCGTGGGCCTCGGCGTCCTTCATCATCCGGTCGATCTCGTCCTTGGACAGGCCCGAGCCGCCGGTGATGGTCATGCCCTGCTGGTTGCCCGAGGCCAGGTCCTTGGCCGAGACGTGCACGATGCCGTTGGCGTCGATATCGAAGGTGACCTCGACCTGGGGGACGCCGCGCGGCGCGGCCGGAATGCCGGTCAGCTCAAAGACGCCGAGCTTCTTGTTGTAGGCCGCGATCTCGCGCTCGCCCTGGTAGACCTGGATCTGCACGCTGGACTGGTTGTCGTCAGCGGTGGTGAAGATCTCCGAGCGCTTGGTCGGGATGGTGGTGTTGCGCTCGATCAGCTTGGTCATGATGCCGCCCTTGACCTCGATGCCCAGCGACAGCGGGGTGACATCGAGCAGCAGGACGTCCTTGACCTCGCCCTTGAGCACGCCGGCCTGCAGCGCGGCGCCGACCGCGACGACCTCGTCGGGGTTGACGCCCTTGTTGGGCTCCTTGCCACCGGTCAGCTCCTTGACCAGGTCGACCACGGCGGGCATCCGGGTCGAGCCGCCGACCAGGACCAC
This sequence comes from Jatrophihabitans sp., assembly GCA_036399055.1. NCBI lineage: Bacteria > Bacillati > Actinomycetota > Actinomycetes > Jatrophihabitantales > Jatrophihabitantaceae > Jatrophihabitans > Jatrophihabitans sp. The sequence continues at coordinate 96,914 of DASWNX010000015.1, read as the reverse complement.
GTGGTCGATCTTGTCCAGGGGGATGCCGGCGTCGCGCAGCACGTTCTGGAACGGCACCTTGGTGCGCTCGAGCAGGTCGGAGGTGATCCGCTGGAACTCCGCGCGCGAGAGCTGCTCGTCCAAGAACAGCGGGTTCTTCTCCGTGTCTACGGTGATGTAGGGCAGGTTGATCGAGGTCTGCTGGCTGGAGGACAGCTCGATCTTGGCCTTCTCGGCCGCCTCGCGCAGGCGCTGCAGGGCCATCTTGTCCTTGGTCAGGTCGATGCCGTGCGCGGCCTTGAACTTGTCGACCAGCCAGTTCATGATCTTCTGGTCCCAGTCGTCACCGCCGAGGTGGTTGTCACCGTTGGTCGCCTTGACCTCGATGACGCCGTCACCGATCTCGAGCAGCGAGACGTCGAAGGTGCCGCCGCCGAGGTCGAAGACCAGGATGGTCTGCTCCTTCTCGCCCTTGTCCAGGCCGTAGGCCAGCGCGGCCGCGGTCGGCTCGTTGACGATCCGCAGCACGTTCAGGCCGGCGATGGTGCCGGCCTCCTTGGTGGCCTGGCGCTCGGCGTCGTTGAAGTACGCCGGAACGGTGATCACCGCGTCGGTGATGGTCTCGCCCAGGTAGGCCTCGGCGTCACGCTTGAGCTTCTGCAGGACGCGGGCGCTGATCTCCTGGGCGGTGTACTTCTTGGCGTCGATGTCGACCGACCAGTCGGTGCCCATGTGGCGCTTGACCGACCGGATCGTCCTGTCGACGTTGGTGACGGCCTGGCGCTTGGCGACCTCGCCCACCAGCACCTCGCCGTTCTTGGCGAAGGCGACGACGGACGGGGTGGTCCGGGAGCCTTCCGCGTTCGCGATGACCTCCGGCTCGCCACCGGTCAGGACGGCGACGACGGAGTTGGTGGTGCCGAGATCGATTCCGACCGCGCGTGCCATGGTGAACTCCTCAGTGAGTGCTCTGTGTTGTCTGTGGTTTACCGCTTGCTGGTGGTGCGCCGGCCTCGTGCGGGTGGCCTGCCAGCCGATACCGGGCAGCTCCGATGGTGCTACCTGGATCGGCCTTCTGTCAAAAGAACTGAGTCGGGTACGCTCAAGTTCCCTCTCGGATCGTGGCCTCCGTCACAATTAACGGTTCGGCCGCCTGTTGTTGCAGACTTCGGGGGTGGCTCGGAACTGGCGTGTGGAGCGTGTCGAGGACGCAGGCTGGCGTGCCCTGCGCGATCTCCGGCTCACCGCCCTGCAAGCCGACCCGTCGGCCTTCGGCTCGAGCCTGGACCGCGAACTGGCCTTTTCAGAGGACCGGTGGCGCGAGTGGCCCCAGGCCAGCGCGTGCTTTCTGGCCTGGGAGTCCGACGGCGGCGCCGAGCAGGCCATCGGGCTGGCCGCCGGAGCGGACCGCGAGGACGGCGCCGAGGCCGAGTTGGTCGCGCTGTGGGTCGATCCGGAGCACCGTGAGCTGGCGGTCGGCAAAGCGCTCGTCTCAGCCGTCCTCGATTGGGCCCGAGCCAGTCATCGCCGGCGGCTGAGCGCGTGGGTCACCCCGGGAAACGCGGCCGCGATCGGGCTCTACGAGCGATTGGGCTTTGTCGCCACCGCGGCGGTGAGACCCCTGCCCAGCGACCCCCAGCTGAGCGAGCTGGAATACCAGCTGCCTCTGGATGAGAGCGGCGCGCCGGTTCCAACCGCCCGGTGAGGCAGCGGCAGGCGGATGCGACGGGCCGATGTGACCTAGTCGGTGACCGGCGGCCTTGGTTACCCGTTGGTAACCCTGAGTATTCTTGCCTCGTCACGCCTTGACGACGCAAGAGTCGACCGACGCTGGAGGCCGCAGTGGCACTGCGCATCATCCTGACCGTGCTCATGACCGCGGCGACCGCGGTGATCGCGGGCTGGCGGGTCCTGTGGCTGGTGAAGCTCATCCGTTCCGGCACAGCCGCTCCCGGACGAGGCAAGAACGCCATCGGCCGCGCCGCCAACGACGCCGAGGAGGTGCTGGGCCAGACCCGGCTGCTCAAGTGGTCCGTCCCCGGCCTGGCGCACTTCTTCACGTTCTGGGGCTTCCTGATCCTGAACCTGACCATCCTCGAGGCCTACGGCGCGCTGCTGATCGACCGCGACTTCCACATCCCGCTGATCGGCAAGTGGCAGGTCCTGGGCTTTCTCGAGGACTTCTTCGCCGTCGCCGTGCTGGCCGGACTGGCCACCTTCGCGGTGCTGCGCCTTCGCAACGCCCCCAAGCACAAGCAGCGCGACTCCCGCTTCTACGGCTCGCACACCGGCCCGGCCTGGGTGATCCTGGGCATGATCACGCTGGTCATCCTGACGCTGTTCCTGCTGCGCGGCGCCCAGATGAACGCCGGCGAGTTCCCGTTCGGGGAGTCCAAGTGGACCTTCGCCTCCTACCTGACCGCCAAGGCCCTGGGCGAGGGCGAGTACAACGCCGGCCTGGCGACCATCTTCCTGCTGGCGCAGGTGGCGGTCGTCCTGGTCTTCCTGATCATCGTCACCTACTCCAAGCACCTGCACATCGCCACCGCCCCGATCAACGTGTACTTCAAGCGGCAGCCCTTGGCGCTCGGGGCGCTGCCGCCGGTCACCGACGCCCAGGGCAAGACCATCGACTTCCTCGACGCCGAGAACCTGTCCGAGGACACCGTGTTCGGCAAGGGCAAGGTCGAGGACTTCAGCTGGAAGGCCTACCTGGACTTCGCGACCTGCACCGAGTGCGGCCGCTGCCAGTCGCAGTGCCCGGCCTGGAACACCGGCAAGCCGTTGTCGCCCAAGCTGGTGATCATGGACCTGCGCGACCACCTGTTCGCCAAGGCCCCGTACCTGATCGGCGGCAAGGCGGTCCCCGACGACGCGGTGCCGAACTTCTCCACCCCCGCCGCTGAGGGCGGCTCGCACGGCACCCATGTGCCCGAGGCAGGCTATCCCCGGGTGCAGGGGTCGGGCATCGAGCAGGCCACCCGGCCGCTGGTCGGCGACCTGGCCTCGCACGGCGTGATCGATCCGGACGTGCTGTGGTCCTGCACCACCTGCGGGGCGTGCGTCGAGCAGTGCCCGGTCGACATCGAGCACATCGACCACATCGTCGACATGCGCCGCTACCAGGTGCTGATCGAGTCCTCGTTCCCGTCCGAGGCCGGCACGATGCTGCGCAACCTGGAGAACAAGGGCAACCCGTGGGGACTGCCCGCCAAGAACCGCGAGGAGTGGACCGAAGGCCTGGGCTTCGACGTCCGCCGGGTCTCCCCGGGCCAGCCGCTGCCCGACGAGGTCGAGTACCTGTTCTGGGTCGGCTGCGCCGGCGCGCTGGAGGACCGTTCCAAGAAGGTCACCAAGGCCTTCGCCGAGCTGCTCAACGTGGCCGGGGTCGAGTTCGCCATCCTCGGCTCGGACGAGACCTGCACCGGCGACTCGGCCCGCCGGCTCGGCAACGAGTTCGTGTTCCAGATGCTGGGCGCGGAGAACGTCGAGAAGCTGAACTCGATCAAGCCTGAGGGCCGGCCGCTGAAGATCGTGGCCACCTGCCCGCACTGCTTCAACACCATCGCCAACGAGTACCCGCAGATCGGCGGCGAGTACGAGGTGGTGCACCACACCCAACTGCTGGCCAAGCTGGTCGAGGACGGCCGGCTCACCCCCGTCGAGCCGGTCGACAAGAAGGTCACCTACCACGACCCGTGCTACCTGGGCCGGCACAACAAGGTCTACACCCCGCCGCGCGAGGTCCTCGGCGCCATCCCGCAGCTGCGTTCGGAGGAGATGCACCGGTGCAAGGACCGCGGCTTCTGCTGCGGCGCCGGCGGCGCGCGGTTCTGGATGGAGGAGAAGATCGGCAAGCGGATCAACGTCGAGCGCACCGACGAGGCGCTGGGCCTTGACCCCGACCTGATCTCGACCGCCTGCCCGTTCTGCATGGTGATGCTCTCTGACGCGGTGACCAGCAAGAAGGCCGACGGCACGGCCTCTGACCACGTCCAGGTGCTCGACGTCGCCCAGATCCTGCAGCAGTCGATGGGACGGCCGGCTCTGGCCGGCCAGCCGGAGGCCGTGCCGGCCGACTGAGGCCTGAGGCCTGCGGCCATAGTGCGGCCCGAATCCGCGGTATCGCTGCTCGCAGCCGCGGTTTCGGGCCGCACTATGGCTTGGCAGGGGTCTCCGCGCGAAAGGGCTCAGGGGAAGAAGAGGAACTTGGTCAGGGCGGCCAACCCGACCACCACGATCACCGCGCGCAGCACGGTCGGCGACAGCCGCCGCCCGACCGCTGCCCCGAGCTGCCCGCCGATCGTGGAGCCGACCGCGATCAGGGCCACGTACACCCAGTTCGGGTCGGCCAGCAGCACGAACAGCAATCCCGCGACCGCGTTCACCACGCCGGACAGGACGTTCTTCAGCCCATTGACCCGCTGCAGGTCGCGGTCGAGCAGGGCGCCCATCGTCGCGACCAGCAGCACCCCCTGAGCGGCGCCGAAATATCCCCCGTACACCCCGGTCAGCAGCACCAGCACCCACAACAGGACCGGATGCCGGCCATGTGATCCCTCGTGCGCCTGTCCCACGAAGCGCCGGGACAAGCGGGGTTGGGCGATCACCAGCGCCACCGCCAGCACGATCAGGATCGGCACCACCGCCCGGAACACGCTGGCAGGCAGCACCAGCAGCAGCAGCGCTCCGGCGATCCCGCCGATCAGCGACGCCGAGCCCAGCCGCAGCAGCCGATCCCGCTGGCCGGTCAGCTCGCGGCGGTAACCGTAGGCGCCGCTGAAGGTCCCGGGCACCAGTCCGATGGTGTTGCTGACGTTGGCGGTCACTGGCGGCACGCCGAGAGAGAGCAGCACCGGAAAGGTGATCAGCGTGCCTGAACCCACCACGGTGTTCATCGTTCCGGCGGCCACGCCGGCGAGCGCTACGACCGCGGCGGCGCCGATCCCTGTCACCCGGCTACCGTAGTCGTCCGGCTGGGCCTCGCTCGGCCCGGACGCGGCGAGCACTCGGCCGACTTGGTTGAATCAAGGTCATGCTCACGCGCACTCGCAATGGCCCGCGGCGGCTGAGAAGTCGCAGTGCCCGGCTGAGAAGTCGCAGTGCCCGGCTGAGATGGTCAGCGGGCCTGGCCGCGCTCCTCGTCGCCGCCCTGGGGCTGACCGCCTGCAGCCAGTCGAAGAAACCTCCCGCGGAGCAGCAGGCGGCGCAGGCCTACCTGGATGCCCTCGGCGCCGCTGACAGCGCCACCGCCGGCCAGCGCACCACCGACGCCGCCGCCGCGACCGCCGCGATCACCAGGAGCCTGGCCGGCCTGGCGGACGGCGGCAGTGGGCTTCGAGGCAGCCTGCGCGTCACCGGCCTCACCGACCGGCAGCCGGAATCGGCCACCGCCAGCTATGACGCCAGCTGGCAGCTACCCGGCTTGACCACCCCGTGGAGGTACACCGGGACGCTGCCGATGGTGAAGCAGGCGCAGGGTTGGCGGGTGAGCTGGTCTGCCGGCGCCATCCATCCGCGACTTGCCAACGGCTCGCACCTGGCGCTCAAGCGCAGCCAGCCAGCCCGGGCCGCGCTGCAGGACAGCAGCGGCGCCGCGCTGTTCAAGCCGACCGCGGTGGTCACCGTGGGCGTCAATCCGGCCGGCGTCGGCGATCTGGGCGCCCTGGCCAGCCGGCTGGCCGCGGTGCCGGCGTTGCAGACCACCGCCGGCGAGGTGACCAGCGCCGTGACCGCGGCGGGCAAGGACCAGTTCGTGCCGATCATCACCCTGCGCCGGCCTGCCTACGAGCAGGTCAAGGCCCAGATCTTCGACCTGCCCGGCACCCAGTTCCAGTCCGGAACCCGGCTGCTGCCGCCCACCTCGGACTTCGCGCGGCCGCTGCTGGGCAGCGTGGGAACGGCCACCGCAGAGATCGTCGAGGGCTCGCAGGGGCAGGTCCGCGCCGGCGACGAGGTAGGGCTGTCCGGGCTGCAGCGAGCGCTGGACCCGCAACTGCGCGGCGTCCCCGGCGTCGACGTCCACGCCGCCAGCGACGCCCACGCGACGCTGGGCGCCAAGCTCGGCACGGTGACCCCGCCGGTGGCCGGCAAGCCGGTCCGGCTGACGCTGGACTCCCGCCTCCAGTCAGCCGCTGACGCCACCCTGGACACGGTGTCGCGACCGGCGTCGATCGTGGCGCTGCAACCGTCGACCGGCAAGATCCTGGCGGTCGCCAACAGCGCCGACGCACCTGGCGACATCGCGCTGACCGGGCAGTACCCACCCGGTTCGACGTTCAAGATCGCCACCTACGCCGCGGCGTTGCAGGCCGATCCCTCCCTGGCCGCAAGCACCGCCGTGGACTGCCCGCCCACCGTCACGGTCAACGGTCGGACCTTTCAGAACCACGACAAGTCCGAGCACGGCCGGATCCCGCTGAGCGCGGCGTTCGGCTACTCCTGCAACACCACCGCGATCGACTTCGGGATGAAGCTGGCGCCCGGCGCCCTGGCCGAGACGGCCGGCGCTCTCGGGCTGGGAGGCGACTGGAAGCTGCCGGTGCCGGCGTTCTCGGGATCGATGCCGGCCACCGCCGCCGGAACGGAGCAGGCCGCCGAGGCGATCGGCCAGGGCAAGGTGCTGGTCAGCCCGCTGCTGATGGCCTCGATGGCAGGCGCCGCCGCCTCGGGCGTCGGAGTCGGGCCGTCTCTGGTGGCCGGCCAGCAGGCCACTGCCGGACCGGCGCTGGACGCGAGGGTGAGCACCCAGCTCAACGAGCTGATGCGGGCCGTCGTCGCCATGCCGGGCGCCACCGCGCACGCTCTGAACGAGCTGCCCGGCCAGCTCCGGGGCAAGACCGGCACCGCGGAGTTCGGAACCGACAACCCGCCCAAGAGCCACTCCTGGTTCGCCGGCGTTCGAGGCGACCTGGCCGTCGCGGTGTTCATCTACGGCGGCGAGAGCTCGACCACCGGGGCCGTTCCGCTGGCCGGCCAGTTCTTCACCAAGGTGCGGTGACTTTGTACGGTGGACTCATGACCACTGACGACGCGCACGTCTACGACAGTCCCGAGGGTTGGGTCTCCGAGCACATCCAGCGTTACGTGGAGACCGACGGCGAGGAAGGGCACCACTGGCACGGGGTGCCGACCCTGCTGCTCACCACCAAGGGCCGCAAGAGCGGCAAGCTGCGCCGCACCGCCCTGATCTACGGCACGTCCGGCTCGTCCTACGTCGTGGTCGCCTCCAGCGGCGGGGCTGACAACCACCCGGCCTGGTACCTGAACCTGGCCGAGAACCCGGAGGTCGCGCTGCAGGTCGGCGCCGAGGACCTCGTCGCCATCGCCCGGACGGCCGATGAGTCGGAGAAGCCGGAGCTGTGGAAGATGATGTGCCAGATCTGGCCGGCGTATGAGGAGTACCAGACCAAGACCGACCGGCCGATCCCGGTCGTCGTGCTCGATCCGGTCCAGCCGGCAGCCGACGCCTGATCGGCGATCCCGCCGGCTCGTACCTGATCCTGATCTGCGAGTGACCTGGGCGAGGCCCCGGCCTCGTACAGTTCCGCTGTGCCGACCGACGCGCCCGCCCGCGGGCTGATCCTGGTGATCGAGGACGAGCCGGCTATCGCCGAGCTCATCCGGCTGAACCTGGTCGCGGCCGGCTTCGCCGTCCGGCTCGAACGCGACGGCGAGGCCGGGCTGGCCGCCATCAGCCGGCACAGCCCGGCGGCGGTGATCCTGGACGTCGGGTTGCCCGGAATCGACGGCATCGAGGTCTGCCGGCGGCTGCGGGCCGCTCAGGACTGGACGCCGGTGCTGTTCGTGACCGCCCGTGACGACGAGGTGGACCGGATCGTCGGATTGGAACTGGGCGCCGATGACTACGTCACCAAGCCGTTCTCGCCCCGCGAGCTGGTGGCCCGGGTGGCGACGGTGCTGCGCCGGACCCAACGAGTCACCGAGGCTCCGGCGACACTGCAGGTCGGCTCGATCCGGCTGGACCCGGTCGAGCGACGAGTGCACGCCGGTGACCACGAGATCAGCCTGACCGCCACCGAGTTCGACCTTTTGGCCTATCTGATGCGCCGGCCCGGCCGGGTGTTCGGGCGCGACCAGCTGCTCAGCGAGGTGTGGGGCTACTCCGCCATCGCCGGGGCGCGCACCGTTGACGTGCACATCGCCCAAGTCCGCGCCAAGCTGCGCGAGGCGAGTCCGATCCGGACCGTGCGCGGGGTCGGCTACGCCGTCGAGCCGAACCGGGCGCCGGGTCAGGCCGGAGCCTGATGAGGCTGCCGCCCACCACACTTGCCCAGCGCATCTCCGCACTGGCGGTCGGGGTAGCGGTGATCACCGCGCTGCTGGCGGGGGTGCTGGCGATCAACCTGGTGCACCGCTCGACCACGGCCGCTGCCCGCACCACCTTGGGCAACCTCGCCGACGTGGCCCGTGTGGTGGCCGATCAGGGTCCTAACGCCCGGAACAGCCAGGCCCGAGCCCGCGTCAGCCTGCGAAGCCTGGGCATCCAGTCGGCGTCGATCGACAGCGCCGGCGCCGTGACCACCAACAGCCCGCTGCTGCGGGTGGCGCTCAGTGACGCCGACGTCCGCACCGTGCTGGCCAGCGGCTCGCTGTCGGCCGAGCGGCGAATCCAGGGCCAACGGGTGCTGATCGAGGCACGGGGCACCCGGGTGGGTGGGATCGCGCTGGCGCAGCGACGTTCGGAGGCGAACGCGGCTGCTGACCGGACCGTCCGGCAGATCGTCTGGGCGCTTCTGGTCGCGGTGGGCATCGCCGTTCTGCTGGGGTTGCTGGTGGCGGTCCGGATCTCCCGGCCGCTGCGCCGGACCGCCGAGGCCGCTCACGCGCTGGCCCAGGGGCATCGTGACGTGGCAGTGCTGGCTGAGGGTCCTGCCGAGGTGGCCGAGGTGGGGGCGGCGCTGAACTCGTTGGCCACCGCGCTGTCGCACTCCGAGGCTCGTCAACGGGAGTTCCTGCTCTCGGTGTCGCACGAGCTTCGCACGCCGCTCACCGCGATCACCGGCTACGCCGAATCGCTGGCCGAGGGGGTGGTGGCGCCCGAGCAGGCCGCCGAGGTGGGCTCGATCGTGCTCACCGAGTCACTGCGGCTGGACCGGCTGGTGGCCGATCTGCTGGATCTGGCCCGGCTGGACGCCCAGGAGTTCCGCATCGACCTTCTCGACGTCGATGTGCTGGAGCTGTGCCGGGCCGCCGGCCAGGTCTGGTCCGGGCGTTGCGCGGCGGTCGGCGTCGGGTTCGAGCTTCACCTGGACACGACCGACCAGCCAGGTCAGGGCACCGTCAGAACGGATCCGGCGCGGCTGCGGCAGGTGCTCGACGGACTGCTGGAGAACGCGCTGCGCGTCACCCCGGCCGGTGCCCCGATCGTGCTGGCGGCGCGGGTGGAGCAGGCCGCCGACGGCCGACCGGTGGTGGTGGCAGAGGTGCGCGACGGCGGCCCCGGCTTGGCCGAGGCCGACTTCGCGGTCGCCTTTGAGCGCTCGGCGCTTTACCAGCGGTACCGGGGAGTGCGCCGGGTCGGCACCGGGCTCGGCCTGGCCATCGTCGCCGGCCTGGTCGACCGGCTAGGCGCCAGCATCGAAGCGGGCCGCGCCCCGGAGGGCGGAGCCCGCTTCACGGTGCGGCTGCCGGTGGGCTGAGCTACTCCAGAGACGCACTTCTGCCCTGGCTGGTCTGACTCGGACCGGCAGGCCCTACTTCGTTGCGGCCACGACGTGCGTGGCGGTCAGGCTGCTGGTTCCGACGCCGGTGACGGCGACCTTGTCGCCGACCCGCACGTCGCTGATCGTCCCGGCAGCGCCGCCATTGCCCTGGCCCTGGCCCTGACCCTTGCCCTGGCCCTGGCTCTGGCCCTGGAGGTTCTTCCGAAGGCGCACCTTGGTGTCGCTGGTGATCGCGTAGGTCTGGGTGAAGCCGTCCAGGGCCTTCACGGTGACCGCGGTGGCCGAGACCGCGGTGACCTCGCCCCGAATCGCGTGATGGGTGACGAAGGCGTTCTCGTTGTCGCGATCGCGGGTCACCCACTCGGCGTGCAGTGACCGGCCGAGCGCCCGGAGCGCGGGCTTGCGCGCCTTCGCGCGAGCTGCCACGCCCGGCGCGGCGGCGCCCGGCCCGGCGCTGGACGAGTTCGGAGCGCTGGACGAGGTCGAAGCGCTGGACGAGGTCGAAGCGCTGGGCGAACCGGCGCTGCCCGAGGTGGCCAGCGCGGCAGTGCCGGCTCCGAGCACCAGGGCCGCAGCCGAGGTCGCGAACACGATCTTCTTCAGCATGTGATCTCCCTGTCGAAAGCTGCCATGAGTGGACCCTGTCAACGGTGGCGCGTCAAGGTTCGCCCGGAAGCAGAGAAGTGTCAGGGTTGTGTTCGGGCTCGGCTCGAACGGCAGCGGCCGCTGACTACGCTGAGCTGCGTGAGCCTTGAGCTGCGCCTGGCCGCGCCGTCTGACCTTGACGCCGCCACCCTCTACCGGATCCTTCAGCTGCGGGTCGACGTCTTCGTGGTGGAGCAGCAGTGCCCGTATCCCGAGTTGGACGGCCGGGACCTGGAGCCAGGCGCCCGCTGGCTATGGGCGGCCGAGGGGGCAGCGGTCGTGGCCACCCTGCGAATCCTGCGCGAGGACCGGGCCACCGCCCGGATCGGCCGGGTCGCCACTGCCCGGCAGGCCAGGGCGAGCGGAGTCGCCAGCCTGTTGCTGCGCCGGGCGCTGGAGGTTCTGGACTCCGACGCCGCGTCGGCTGACCTGCCGGCCGGGATCGAGGTAGTGCTGGACGCGCAGTCGCCGCTGGCAGGCTGGTATCAGCGGTTCGGCTTCGAGCCGGCCGGCCCGCAGTACCTCGAGGACGGCATCAGCCATCTGCCGATGCGCCGCCCTGGGCAGTGCTCGTCCCAGGCGTGAGCGGGGCAGGTTCGCTGTACGGGGCGACGCGGGCGACCGCCCTGGCCACCAGCCGCTGGTAGCGGGCGCCCAGCACCCTGACCAGCGCGTCGAGCACCCTGGCGTCCGCGCCGACCATGATCCGCGGCTTGCCTGCCAGCATTCCGGCCAGGATCACCTCGGCCGCCTTGCCTGCGCTGGTGCGGGCCAGCCTGCGGTCGAAGAAGTCGGCCAGCGCCGCCTGGTCCCGGCCCGGCGCGACCCTGCCGTTGCGGGCGATCGACGTCCTGACCCCGCCGGGGTGCGCGCACGAGACCCGAACCGGGTGCCCGGCGACCAGCATCTCCTGGCGCACCGACTCGGTGAAGCCGCGAACCGCGAACTTCGCGGCGTTGTAGGCGCTCTGACCCGGCACGCTGAGCAGTCCGAACAGGCTCGACACGTTCACCAGGTAGCCGTCCCCGCCGGCGATCAGGTAGGGCAGGAACTCCCTGGTGCCGTTCACCACGCCCCAGAAGTCGACGTCCATGACCCACTCGAAGTCCGAATAGGCCACCTCGAGCACCCCACCGGTCAAAGCGACGCCGGCGTTGTTGACGACCACGTTGACCTGTCCGAATTCCGCGGCCACCGACGCCGCGTACGCCGACATCGCCGCCCGGTCCCGGACGTCGAGCCGGTCCGCCCGCGCTGTGGCGCCACCGAGCAGCCGGACCGTCTCAGACAGGCCGGCTTGGTCGATGTCCGACAGCGCCAGTCGGGCGCCGCGGCCGGCCGCCGCCAGCGCCAGCGCCCGGCCGATGCCGGACCCCGCGCCGGTGATCACCACCACCTTGCCCGCCAGTCGGGTCATGGGATGCTCGCCGGCTCCGGCCGGTCGGCGAGTGCGGTGCTGCGGTAGGCCCCCAGATCGAAGGACGAGGTGAGCCGGCGGAACTTGTAGGTGGTCCGGGGCCACAGCGCGACGTTGCGGCCGTGGGCGTCGAGGTACCAGCTGCGGCACCCGCCGGTGCTCCAGACCGTCCGACGCATCCGCCGCTGCAGGTCGGCGTTCCAGGCCTGCTCGGCGGCAGCGAGCGGCTCCACGGTGGCCAGGCCGTGCCGGCGCATCTGCCGCCAGGCGTCCACCAGGTAGGCCACCTGCGACTCGATCATGTACACCATGGACGAGTGACCCAAGCCGGTGTTGGGCCCGACCACGAAGAAGAGATTGGGAAAGCCGTGCACGGTGGCGCCCTTGTAGCCCTGGACGCCGCGTTCGGACCAGGCCTGGCCCAGCGTCTGGCCGTCCCTGCCCTTGATCAGGTCGGCGATCGGCTGCTCGGTGGCCTGGAATCCGGTGGCCACGATCAGCACGTCGACCTCGCGCGCCGTCGAGTCCGCGGTCACGATGGTGTCGCGGGTGAGGTGTGAGATCGGCTCGGTGATCAGCTCGACGTTGTCGCGGGCCAGCGCCGGGTACCAGTCGTTGGAGATCAGCACCCGCTTGCACCCCAAGGCGAAGTGCGGGCGCACCTTCTCGCGCAGCACCGGGTCGGCGATCGCGCGGTTGATGTTGGCGGTGGCGGACCTGCTCACCAGCGAGGCGAGCTTCGGCGCGGCGATGAACATCGGCACGGTGGCTTCCCTGCCGAGGTAGACCAGGTTTCGCAGCAGTCGCTGAAGACCGGGAACGCGGCGCATCGCCGACCTCTCCAGCCGCCGGTACTCGCGGTCGTGGCGAGGCAGCACCCACGGCGCGGTCCGCTGGTACACCTGCAGCTGGGCCACCTGGCCGGCGATGGCCGGCACGATCTGGATCGCCGAGGCCCCGGTGCCGATCACCGCCACCCGCTTGCCGGCCAGCGACTGGCCGTGGTCCCACCGGGCCGAGTGGAACACCGCTGCGCCGAAGTCCTCAAGGCCGGGCACCTCGGGCAGCTTCGGCTCCGACAGCGCCCCGGCGGCTGACACCAGCAGGTTGGCCGCGACCGGGCCGGCGGAGGTCTCGACCCGCCACAGCGCGCATTCGGAGTCCCAGGAGGCGGCGAGAACCTCCACCCCGAACCGGAAGCGGTCCGTGACGCCGGAGTCGCGGGCGACTTCACGCAGGTAGTCCTGGATCTCCGGCTGCGTCGAGAACGACCGCGTCCAGTCCGGGTTCAACGCGAAGGAGAAGGAGTACAGCTGGGACGGCACGTCGCAGGCCGCGCCCGGATAGGTGTTGTCGCGCCAGGTGCCACCCACCTCAGGCCCCCGGTCGACGCACAAGAAGTCCTGCTCTCCGCTGGCTGCCAACTTGATGGCGCTGGCCAGTCCGGCAAAGCCCGCTCCGATGATCAGGACCGCCACCTGTCGGGGCAGCGCCGCTGGCTCCGCCACGGTCTCTGGGCCGATCATGACCGCCAGCCTAGGACCTCGGCCACACCCGCGCGCAGCGCAGCAGTCGCCGCGGGCGCTCACCGCCACGTTGCCAAGCGCTGTCGGCGGGCTGCCTGGCTGACCGGCCCGCTGCCCACGGGGCCGAGAGCATCCGTTGGCGTGACGCCATGCTGCTGGGTTATTAGGATGACGAACCATGGCCTTCACCGTGCATCGCAACCCGAACCCGCTCTCCGACGCCGACCGGGCTGCTGCGTTGGCTGACCCCGGTTTCGGCCGGTTCCGCACCGATCACATGGTCAAGATCGACTGGACGGCGGAGGCCGGCTGGGGTCCTGGCGAGGTGCTGCCCTACGGCCCGCTGTCCCTTGACCCGGCCACCAGCGCCTTGCACTACGGGCAGCTGATCTTCGAGGGGCTCAAGGCCTACCGCCAGCCGGACGGCTCGATCGCGACCTTCCGCCCTGAGGCCAACGCCGCCAGGTTCGCCCGCTCGGCCGCCCGGCTGGCGATGCCGGAACTGCCGGCCGAGCTGTTTCTGGAGTCCGTTCAGGCATTGGTGGACATCGACCAGGCCTGGGTCGGCGACGGCCCGGAGGCGTCGCTGTACCTGCGCCCGTTCATGATCGCCACCGAGGCCGCGCTGGGTGTCCGGGCCGCCAACACCTACTCCTACCTGCTGATCGCCTCGCCCGTCGGGCCCTACTTCGCGCGCGGCGTGCAGCCGGTGACTGTCTGGTTGTCGACCGAGTACAGCCGGGCCGCCCCGGGCGGCACCGGCGACGCCAAGTGCGCCGGCAACTACGCCGCATCGCTGGTGGCCCAGGCCCAGGCCGCCCAGCAGGGCTGTGACCAGGTCGTCTGGCTCGACGCCGTGGAGCACCGCTACGTCGAAGAGATGGGCGGCATGAACCTGTACTTCGTCTACGGCAGCGGCGCCGACGCCCGGCTGGTGACACCGAAGCTGACCGGCACGCTGCTGCCGGGCATCACTCGGGAGTCGCTGCTCACGGTGGCCCGGGACCTGGGTTACGGCACGGACGAGGCCGTCATCTCGGTCGAGGACTGGCAGGCCGGCAACGTCAGCGGCGAGCTGACCGAGGTCTTCGCCTGCGGCACCGCCGCGGTGATCACACCGGTCGGTCACGTCAAGAGCGCCGAGTCGGAGTGGACGGTCGGCGACGGCGGGGCGGGACCGGTGAGCATGCGGTTGCGCAAGACGCTGCTAGACCTGCAGACCGGAAAGGCTCCTGACCCGCACGGCTGGATGCACCGGCTCAGCTGAGTGTTGGGCTTCGAGCACTACCTCGATGAGCTGGAGCGGCAGGGCCGGCTGCTGCGGGACTCGGCCCGCCAGTCGGCGTTGAGCGCCGGTGTGCCGTCCTGCCCCGGCTGGAGCGTTGCCCAGCTGCTGGCGCACGTCATCAGGGTGTACGGCTGGGCGAACTCGGTCCTGTGCGGTGGCCGGCCTGAGGCCTTCGAGTTCAGCGCGCCGGCCGAGGAGGAGCTGTTCGAGGTCTATGACGCCGGCTTGCGCGAGGTGGTGAGCCGGCTGCGGGCGACGTCGGCCTCCGCGGCGGTCTGGACCATGGCGCCGGCGCCGTCGGGCAAGCTGTTCTGGGCCCGCCGGATGGCGCACGAGACGGCCATCCACCGGGTCGACGCCCAGCTGGCGGCCGGTTTCGGCGTCGAGGGCTTCGAGCCGGAGTTCGCGGCCGACGGCATCGACGAGCTGCTCACCGGCCAGGCCACCCGCTTCGACCGAAGCGGCCTGTCCCAAGACCGGACGATCTCACTGACCCCGCTGGATTCCAACGCGTCCTGGACGCTGAGCGTCGGCCCGGACCTGCTGAGCTGCCGGCCGGCTGCCGTGGACGGCGCCGACCTGACCGTGTTCGGCCTGGCCAGCGACCTCTACCAGTGGATCTGGAACCGGGCCGGCGATGACGACGTGGCCCTGCGCGGGGACCTGACGCTGGCTGACCGGTGGCAGCAGGACTTCACGGTCCGGTCCGGACGAGGCTAGCCGCCCCGGTCTCAGCCCCGCTCCCGAGACGAGCTCAGCTGATCAGGACGTGGGCCACCGGGTGAAGTTGCGATAGGACCGGCTCGGCGTCGGCCCTCGCTGGCCCTGGTAGCGCGAGCCGTAGCGCTCACTGCCGTAGGGATGCTCGGCCGGCGAGGACAACCGGAACACGCACAGCTGGCCGATCTTCATGCCGGGCCACAAGGTGATCGGCAGGTTGGCGACGTTCGACAGCTCCAGCGTGATGTGACCGGAGAACCCCGGGTCGATGAAGCCCGCGGTGGCATGGGTGATCAGGCCGAGCCTGCCGAGTGAGGACTTGCCCTCCAGGCGGCTGGCCAGGTCGTCGGGCAGGGTCACGACCTCGAGCGTGGAGCCGAGCACGAACTCGCCGGGATGCAGCACGAACGGCTCGTCGCCGGCCGGCTCCACCAGGGAGGTCAACTCATCCTGCTGCAGGGCGGGGTCGATGTGGGTGTACTGGGAGTTGTTGAAGACCCGGAAGTAGCGATCCAGCCGGACGTCGATCGAGGACGGCTGGACAAGCTCGGGATCCCATGGCTGCAACCGCAAGCGGTCTGCCTGGACCTCAGCCCGGATGTCTCGATCGCTCAACAGCATGGCGCGGACAGTACCGAACCGGTGAACGGGCTCGCGACGTCAGGCGTCAGCCGGGCGCCTGGCGACCTCGCTGGCCTCCACAGCCGGGTTGGCCGCCAGCGACGCCGCCACCCGGTCGGCCAGATCCTTACGGCCCGAGGCACGCAGCCGGCGGATGTAGCTGCCCACCTCTGCTCGCTCCTGCTCGGTCAACGCCGGGGCGCTGGGGCGCACGGCCAGCGGTGGCTGCGCATCCGCCGGCCCGGGGTCCACCGACTCGTGGTCCGCCGGCTCGTCGGTGTCATCGACCGGTCCCACCGTCGCCTTGATGAACGTCTCCAGCGCTCGCCGCTGCGCGTAGTTGAGCCGGTTGGCCTCGACCGGCGGCACCCACGGCTCCTCGGCGCCGGTCGACAGGTTCGCCGCGGCTCGCAGCTCTACCACCGACACCCCGGGAAGCACTGCGGCAAACGCCTCCAGCACTGACTCCGCCGGACTTCTCGGATGGCTTCCAGCCAGGTACCGGTAGACCGTCGCCCGGTCGAGCGTGCCGCTGAGAGCCTCTACCAACTGCGGCTTCTGCCACCCGGCTGGTAGGTGCTCGTTGAGGTACTCAGACAGCGTGCTCAATAGCGGCGGGTTCCTTCGACGGTGATCGACACAGCAAGCGACAGCGTAGAGGGACCGCTTTCCAAAGAACAGCTCTTGCTTGTGCCGAGATGTCCTGATTAGTATCACGTCGCGGGTCGCTGGCGACTATAGACAGTATAGACGCCGGTAGACGAACTGCCTAGTCAGGCTGTCACTGGACGGCCAGGACTTTCCAGCATGGAACACATCCAACTCTGCGGTCGCCATCTCCGATGTCACCGCCGAGCCAGCTGCACGAGGGGGAAGACAACATGACGAATAGGTGGGTCTTAGCGTTGCGGCGCGTGGTCGAGGTGAGAACCCATGCAGCTTCGTAGTCGTCAGACGCTGATTGATTTCCTGGATGCCGCGGGCCTTTCCGAGCGGCAATTGGCCCGTGCCGCCGGCCTCGGCCATGCCACGGTGAACCACCTGTTCACCGGCCGGCGCACCACCTGCTCACTCGGGACAGCCCGAGCCATCGAGCGGGTCTTCGACTGCGGCCCGGGTGTGCTGTTCGCTCCCGACACCGACGCGGACTGGATGCAGTTCAGCCGCACGGGCTGACCAGGCCTGGACCGGCTGGAGTGGAGAACTCCGTTCGCTACCATGATGAGGCGGTTGCGCCGGTGGCGCACGCGGGTGTAGCTCAATGGCAGAGTTTCTGCTTCCCAAGCAGACGGCGCGGGTTCGATTCCCGTCACCCGCTCCAATCGGTCGAGGCGCCCGGTCCCCGGTCGGCAGGCGTCGCTTTCCGGTCGGCCCGCGTCGCTCCCCGGTCGGCCCGCGTCGGTCCTCGGGTCAACACGCAGTCGCCGCACACCGGCGCCGCAGCTGCCACCAGCCGGTACACCAGGCAGCAGCTGCGGCGGCGAAACCCAGCCGCTGCGCTGCCCTGATGCCTGCCGTGCAGCGGTGGCCGAGCCAGCAGGCCGCTGACGATCTGCTCGGCAGGTCCGCTCAAGCCCGGCGCGGCGACGCCGATCAGGGCTCGCGCTCCGTTGACCACCGAGGCCACGTTGCCCCAGAGCACCTGCGGCGACACCCCGAACTGCGCGCTGGTCTGGACCAGCGCGCGCACCGGGCCATTCAGCACCGAGTCGGCCAGCGCGCCGGCAAGCGCCGCTGGGTCCGCCGCGGCGCTGCTCGTAGGCAGAAGGGCGCCGTCGGAGATCGAGAGGGCGACAGCGCCGCCAGGACCCGGTCGCCATCGCATCCGAGCCGGGTCGATCCTCGGCGGCCGGCCGGTGAGCGCGGCTGCCCCCAGCGCCGGGCAGACCAGCCGAGCGGCCAGCCCCAGCTGGGTCATCGAGGCCGCGACTCGTAGCTCCACGTCACCCGGTGGCTGCCCGCTGGCCTCAGCGAGCGCGGCGCGCGTTGCCGCGACCCGGGTCCCCAGCACGCCGGGCTGCCGCAGCAGCTCTTCCAGCGGGCGCCAGCCGTCGCTGGGCGCAGAACCCGCCGGGTGCCAGCCGAGGGCGAAGAACGGCCCGAGCCCGGCCAGCTCGGTCAGGAGGGCGCCGTCGGTCACCGCCGGCCGCCGGGGTTGGCCGGTCAGCGAGGCCTGCGGCCGAGCACGTCTGAACCCCCCGCGCCGGCGTGGTCGGCCCCGACCATGACCGGGCTGAGCAGCCGGTCGGCCATCGGCGCGAACAGCAGGCCGATCGCCGCCCACAGCACCACCTGTCCGGCGACGGAGTAGAGCCGGAAGTAGAACAGCACGTCAGCGGGAAAGCCGGGGTAGCGGATCGCGCCCGTGGCGTCGGTGAGCGGCAGGGGCGTCTCGTACGCCGAGCCGGGCTGGCCGAAGGACGGCAGCACCGCCATCACGACGCCGATCACGACGACGAACGCCGCGCCGGCCAGCAGGCTGGCGTTCCAGTTGCCCAAGCGCGTCCTCAGCCGCTGGCCGAGCCAGACGGCAAGGGCCAGCGACACCACCGAGCACAACACCATCAGCAGGTACATGCTGGTGCGTTCCCTGATGGTCTCGGCCTGGCCGACCGCGGGCGGGTTGGCGGGGTAGCGCAGGAACGGCGCCAGGTAGAGCCCGACGAAGCCGGCCGCGGCGACCAGCAGCGCCAACGGGCGCGGTCCCAGCCGGCCGACCCGGCCGAGGCAGATGGCGTAGACGAGCGCGAACAGCACGCCCATGCCGATGCCGAAGGCGATCATGCCGACACCCATGCCGACGTTGGCCTGGATGGCGCGGCCGAAGAGCTCTGAGTGGCTGTGCTCCTCAGCGGCCTTGTCGAGCAGTTCCTGGGCAGCGTGACGGCCGGCCTCGTAATCGATGGCCTTCTGGATGTGCGGCTCGGCGAAGACGCGGCCGAACAGAAAGGCCAGCAACCCCGCTATCGCGCCGCAGAGGGCACCGCGGCCGATGAGGTCCTTTTCCATGTCGAGTTGTCTGCAGCTCAGAGGCTCTGCGGCGCAGAGGCTCAGTGGCAGGGGAACCCGAACAGGTGACGAGCGTCATGCACGAACTCGTGGATGTTGCTGTTCTGGCCGAACACCGAGACCGCGCCCTGGTCGACGCCGATCAGGAAGTACATCGCCAGTGCCAGGAACAGGGCGCCGACCATCCATAGCGCGGCCACGCTGACCGGTACGACGACCGGGGTGGCGGTGGCGGTGGGCGAGGTGGAAGTGCTGCTCATGTAGTGCCTCCTTCAGGGATTCTGCGTCCCTTGTCAGTTGGGGCGTCGTGATGGCGAAGCAACCTGACTCGCCGGCCACATGGGTGGCCGACTCACAGTGGCGCGACCGTGCCGGGATCTCACCGGCTTCCGCACGCCATCACGCATCGCGGACGCTAACGTCCGGGTCGGTCCCGCGTCAACCGGGACACGGCTGCGCCCGAACGGCCAAGCCCTCACTTTCGCGCGCCGCCTCTGCGCCTGAGGGCTATCCGTAGTGCCGCGGGGGCTGCTGGACGCCGGCTGCGGCCTGCTGCAGATCAACCGCCAGCTGCTCCTTGCGCATCCGCAGATCCACGTACAGCAGCGAGTCGATGCTGGCCTGAAACGGCGCGGTGAGGGTCACCGCCAGGGCAGTGCCGATCGCCGAGATCAGCAGGTAGGTCCAGGACAGCGAGCCGGCGCCGGCTCCCAGCAGGCCGGCCGGTCGATCTCCGGTGATCGCGGCGGCGGTGGCGCCGGCCACCGCGCTGAGCACCCCGCCCAGCGCCAGGGTGATGCCGAAGCCCAACGCCCGGATCCCCCAGACTCGCCAGAACGTGCCGCGGACCAGGTTCTGCGATCGTCGCAGCGCCTGCCCGATGCCACGGTTCTCGATGATCAGCGCCGGCACCGCGACCGCCCAGATGCCCCACAGCCAGATCCCGGGCGCCAGGCACAGCACCAACCCGACAGCCGCCAGCACGCCGACCAGCAGCGACAGCGTGACCAACCGCCAGATGCGGGAACGCACCTTCGACCACACCAGCTCAAGGCTGGCCTTGCGTCCGACGACGTCCTCGGTCACCACCACGACGATCATGCCGGTGAGCACGGCGGCGAAGACGCTGCTCAGCAGCGACAACCCCAGCGTGCTGGCCAGCACCTTGCCGAGCTGGCCCCAGTACACCTGAGGGTTGGCCGGGTCACTCTGATCGATCGCCCGGCCGCCTTGCAGGTTGGCATAGCGCTGGACGAACAGCCCGATCAGCGCCTGAGCGACCGCGGCGACCGCCGACAGCCCGAGCACGGTGCGGGCGTTACGCCGGATCGCCTCGACAGCGCCGCCGAGGACCTCGCCGACGTCCAGGGGACGTAGCGGGATGCAGCCGGGCTTGGGCGCCATCGCGCGGTAGTACGGACTGACGGGCGGAATCCCACCGTAAGGCGGCTGAACCACGAAGTCTCACCTCGTTCGGCGGTAGCGGCCTACCGCGGGGCAAAGCTGGTAGCCGCCATCCTGACAGAGCCCCGGTGAGAGATGGACCGGCGCGGGTCTCACCGGGGTCCGGGTCAGCGCTGCAGCGCGCTCTGCAGGACGAGCAGGCCGAAGCCCATCACCAGCACCACGAACACCAGGACCGAGACCATCACGATCACGTCCAGAAAGCGATCGCTGACCGCGGCGGCGACGCCGGCCCGGTCGGCCCGGGCATGGCGGCGCTGCTGGCGAGCCGAGGCGCCTACCGGGTCGGGCTGCGCAGCTCGCGACCCATGCGCGGCTTGCGACCCATGCGCAGCTGGCGACCCATGCGCAGCTGGCGACCCATGCGCAGCTCGGGATCCATGCGCAGCTCGGGACCCATGCGCAGCCGGCGACCCATGCGGGCTGACCGCCGCACCCGCACCGGGCACGCGACGGGCTCGCCAGTGGCCGGCGCTGAGTGTCACCTTCTCAGATTCGGGCCGGCGACCGCCGGGCAGAAGCCCTGGGTTCGAACTGCAACCGAGGCGTGACCAGCCGGCTACAACTCCACCTTGGGGCTGACCCGGGCTAGCTGCGGCTAACATCGACTAGCACCTGCTGAATACATACCTAGCCAACCCTATAGACGCTTAGAGAGGGCAAGCTATCGCTCACTCACGCCTCATGCCCCGTGCCGGGTCAGCTCAGTCGAGGTGTTGGGCGCGCAGATAACGGCCGAAGTGCGGCACCGTGAAGGCGATCTGCCCCCGGGCGCCTGAGTAGATCAAGCCCTTCTTCAGCAGCGCGTCCCGAGCCGGGGACAGTGACTGCGGTTTGCGGCCGAGGTACTCCGCCACCGCCGCGGTCGGCACCGACTCGGGCTCGACGTGCGAGGCGGCGGCGCCCTGATCGGCCGACGCGGTCGCGGCCATGCCGTGCAGGTACTCCCGCTCGGCCGGGGTGGCCCGCTCGAAACGGGAACCGAAGAAGCCGACGGCGAGCTCGGCCTCGGCCTCCGGCGCGGCGACCCTGACGTCGGCGGCGGTGATCGGCGAGCCCGGCGCGACGTCCCACACCGCCTTTCCGTAGGCCTGGATGAAGTAGGGGTAGCCGGCGGTGATCTCATACATGGCGGCCAGGCCCTCTCCGGTGAAGTCCGCCCCCTCGTCCCGGGCCGGTGATTGCAGCGCCCGGTCGGCCGCGGCGCGGTCCAGCCGGTCGATGCGGGCATAGCGGAACAGCCGCTCGCTGTAGGACTTGCTGGCCGACAGCACCGCCGGCAGGTGCGGCAGGCCGGCGCCCACCACCACCAGCGGCAGCCCGTTCTGGCTCAGCTCGTGGCAGGCCGCGCACAGCGCCGAGACGTCCTCGGCGGCCAGGTCCTGCATCTCGTCGATGAAGACGGCGATGCCCCGGCCGGCGTCGGCGGCCAGTCCCGCCACATCGCTAAACAACTCGACGAGGTCGATCTCGATGTCACCGGAGTCCGCCCGGCCGGGCACCGCCGCGGCCTCGATGCCGGGCTGCCACCGCTCGCGCAGCTTCGCGCCGGGCGAGTCCTTCTGCGCGAAGGACCGCAGCACCCCCAGGACGTGCTCGGTGGCGCCCGGGTGCCCACCGCCCAGCTCGCGGACCGCCACGTGCAGCGCGGCGGCCAGCGGCCGGCGCAACGACTGCTCCGGCCGCGCCTCGAGCTTTCCAGTGCCCCAGCCGGCCCGTACGGCGGCTGAGCGCAGGGCATTGAGCAGGACGGTCTTGCCCACGCCGCGCAATCCGGTCAGCACGATAGAGCGCTCGGCCCGGCCGTGGGAAACCCGTTCCAGCACCACGTCGAAAGCGAGCAGCTCAGCGTCGCGGCCCGCCAGTTCGGGCGGTCGCTGGCCTGCTCCGGGAGCGTAGGGGTTGCGCACCGGATCCATGGCTTGGACCGTATCCGGTTCTCTAGGCCAGCTGCGAGATTGACCGATACTCCATGATCGTGTCGTGACGGCGAGCTGCCGCGGCCCCGCCTCAGCCCGGTCGGGGCGGCAGGTCGCTCTCACCGGTGCTGGTCAGCAGCACCTCGCCGATCTCGCCCATCACTTTGAGCTGCTCGGGGGTGAGCCGGTCGATGAGGTACCTGCGGACCGCCTCGACGTGACCGGGGGCGGCGGCCTCGACGATGGCGAAGCCCTCGTCGGTGAGCTGCGCCAGCTGGCCTCGCCGGTCGGTCGGGCAGTTGAGCCTGCGTACCCAGCCGCGCTCCTCCAGCCGGGCGACCGCATGGGAGAGCCGGCTGCGCGAGGATCGGGCCGCGTCGGCGAGCTCGCTCATCCGCAACGTCCGGCCCTCGGCCTCCGAGAGCGGCACCAGGATCTCGAAGTAGGTGTGCGGCAGGTTGCTGTCGGCCTGCAGCTGCCGGTCCAGGACGTCGATCAGGGCGCGGAAACCGTCCACGAATGACCGCCAGGCGACCTGCTCGTCGGCGTTGAGCCAGCGTGTCTGCGTCATGTCCCCACCCGGAGCTCCGCTCGGCGCCGCCAGCGGATTCGCGCCGGCGCCGGGCTAGATCCCACCATATCCACCCGAGGCGCTCGGCGGCCTTCCTCAGCGCCGCCAAACTTCAGCCTCTTCGGCCCTCGGGCGCGAGGCTGGGCCCAGCCCGCGGCCGGCGACTAGACTCACGCCTC
This sequence comes from Jatrophihabitans sp., assembly GCA_036399055.1. Lineage (NCBI taxonomy): Bacteria > Bacillati > Actinomycetota > Actinomycetes > Jatrophihabitantales > Jatrophihabitantaceae > Jatrophihabitans > Jatrophihabitans sp. Next base: position 73,890 of record DASWNX010000015.1, on the reverse strand, counting down.
GGCGGGCAACGCCGCCCGCCGCGACTGCTCACCCCATCCCTCTGCCCACAGTTGCGCAGCCCCGAAGCCGGCTGACCCCACGTTCCTCAGGTCCGGTGAAAGACCGGTCAGCCATGCAGCCTGGCGCGCGCCGCAGCTCCGGCGTTTTCCAAGAAGGTGACACGTGCACGCCAACCCCATCCGCGTACTGCTGCTCGAGCAGATCCATCCCCAGGCAGTCCAGCGGCTGCAGTCGGCCGGCTACGAGGTCACCAGCCTGGACCGGGCGCTGGACGAGGCAGAGCTGATCGACGCGATCGGCGACGTGCACCTGCTCGGCCTGCGGTCCAAGACCCAGGTCACCGACAAGGTGCTCAGCGCGGCGCCGAACCTGCTGGCCGTCGGCGCCTTCTGCATCGGGACCAACCAGATCGACCTGCTGTCAGCCACCGAGCACGGCGTGACGGTGTTCAACGCCCCGTTCTCCAACACCCGCAGCGTGGTCGAGCTGGCGATCGCCGAGCTGATCGCCCTGACCCGGCGGCTGACCGAGAAGAACGAGCTGATGCACTCCGGCGTCTGGGACAAGTCCGCCGACGGCGCGCACGAGGTCCGCGGCCGCACCCTGGGCATCGTCGGCTACGGCAACATCGGCACCCAGCTGTCGGTGTTGGCCGAGAACCTCGGCATGCGGGTGCTGTTCTACGACACCGCCGACCGGCTCGCGCTGGGCAACGCCCACCGCTGCGGCAGCCTCAAGCAGTTGCTGCAGGACTCCGACGTCGTGACCCTGCACGTCGACGGCCGGCCGGAGAACAAGCAGATCTTCGGCGCGGCGGAGTTCGCCGCCATGCGCGAGGGCAGCCTCTTCCTCAACCTGTCGCGGGGCTTCGTCGTCGACTACGCGGCGCTGCGCCACGCCATCGAGAGCGGCCATGTCGCCGGCGCGGCGGTGGACGTCTTTCCGATCGAGCCCAAGGGCCGCGGCGATGAGTTCGTCTCCGAGCTGCGCGGGCTGCCGAACGTGATCCTGACCCCGCACATCGGCGGGTCCACCGAAGAGGCCCAGAAGGACATCGGCCAGTTCGTCGCGGCCAAGTTCCTCGACTTCGTCAGCGAGGGCTCCACCGCGCTGTCGGTGAACCTGCCCGGCCTGGGGCTGCCCCGCCGCAAGGACACCCTGCGGCTGGTGCACCTGCACCGCAACGTGCCGGGTGTGCTGGCTCGGGTCAACGGCATCCTGGCCGAGCACGAGGTCAACATCGAGGCTCAGCTGCTGGGCACCCGCGGCGACGTCGGCTACCTGGTCACCGACAGCGTCAGCGGCACCACTCAGGCCATCGTGAACCAGATCCGCGCGATGCCCGAGACGATCCGGCTCCGCGTCCTGATCTGAAGCCGAGGCGCTGGTAGGCCTGTGGCTGCAGGGTGCTCACCGCTGCGGGGCGCTCACCGCTGCGGGGCGCTCACAGCTGCGGGGCGACCTCGGCGGCGATCAGCTCCAACTGGTCGGAGTCGGTCAGGTCCATCAGCTGCAGGTACGCCCGGCTGGCCCCGACGCCGGCGAACTCGCCGAGCTTGTCGACCACCTCGGCCGGGCTGCCGGCCAGCCCGTTGGCGCGCAGCTCGTCCAGGTCGCGTCCCAGCGCCTCAGCCCGGCGCCGCAGCTCGGCGTCGGTGCGGCCCACGCAGACGATCTGGGCCACTGAGTACGTCATCGAGTCCGCGGGCCGGCCTGCTTCGGCGACCGCCGTCCGGACCCGGTCGAAGACCTGGCCGCTCTCATTCACAGGCGCGAAGGCGCTGTTGTACTCATCGGCGTGGGCAGCGGCCAGCGCCGCCGAGCGCCTCTTCCCCGCGCCACCGAGGATGATCGGCACCCTGGGCTGCTGCACCGGCTTGGGCAGGGCCGGTGAGTCCTGCAACCGGTAGTGCTCGCCGGCGAAGTCGAACCGCTGACCGGTCGGCGTCTGCCAGAGGCCGTCGATGATGGCCAGCTGCTCGGCGAAGAGGTCATAGCGGGTGCTCACGTCGGGAAAGGCGATGCCGTAGGCGGTGTGCTCGGCGGAGAACCAGCCTGCCCCGAAACCCAGCTCCACCCGGCCGCCGCTCATCTGATCGACCTGGGCGACGGTGATGGCCAGCGGTCCCGGCAGCCGAAAGGTGGCCGGGCTGACCAGGGTGCCCAGCCGGATCCGGCTGGTCTCGCGAGCCAGGCCGGCCAGCGTCGTCCAGGCGTCGGACGGACCGGGCAGCCCGGTCGCGTCTCCCATGCTCAGGTAGTGGTCTGAGCGGAAGAAGCCGTCGAACCCGAGTGACTCAGCCGCCTGGGCCACCCGCAGCAAGTCCTCGTAGTCCGCGCCTTGCTGGGGTTCGGTGAACACACGCAGTCGCATGCCTTCGAGGCTAGCGCTGCCCCGGGCCCCGGATGATCAGCAGGTTCTGCCGGGGCCGTGACGGTCCGATCAGCGGTCGCCGTCGAGCAGCTTGCCGCGCAGCCGCTCGGTGTCGTCCTCGGTCCAACCGTGCCGAGCCAGCCAGGCCAGCACCCCGCCGAGGTCGGTGTCGATCGCCTGGAGCACCGCCATCATCACCGAGGCCGAGGCCGGCGGGATGCGGTCAGGCTGCCCGACCTCGAAGCCGTAGAGGTCGCTGCGGGCCAAGTGGTCCACGATCGCCGCGATCTGGGACTGGGTGTGGGCGTAGTCGGCGGCGATCACCTCGCGGGGGACTCCGGCCACGGTGAGGGCCAGCGCCACCACGACACCGGTGCGGTCCTTGCCCGCGGCGCAGTGCACCAGTGTGGCGCCGGCGGGTTCGGCGATCGCACGCAGCGCCGCCACGATCGAGTCCGGCCGCTGCTCCAGATACCGCAGGTAGGCAGCGACCACCGGGCCGTGCTCGGCGGCGAACCGCTCGCCCTGCCAGGGCAGCGTGGGATTGGGCGTCTGAGCCAGGGGGCCCGTCGGCAGCTCAGCGACGTCGACGGTGTCAACGGTGTCGGGATACAACGACAGGTGGTGCACCACCACGTCCGGCAGGGCGTGCAGCGCCCCCGGCCCGTCCCGGCCGACCTCGACATCGGTGCGCAGGTCCACCACCCGGCGCACCCCGAGGTCGCCGACGAGATGCCTGACATCGGCGTCGGTGAGGTGCCCCAGGCTGGCCGAGCGGATCAGCACCCCGGGCCGGACAGCACTGCCGTCGGCGGTGGGCAGCCCACCGACGTCACGGGCGTTGACCGCCCCCTGCAGTGGGATCCAGTTCGCCGCGCCGACCGTCATCCGCTCACCCTAATAAACCGCGCGCCGCTGCCGGCAGCCTCGCCGACGCAGGCCGCGACGCCGGCTAGAAGGCGTCCTCCGAGACGTCCATGATCGCGTTGTCGGTGGCCTCGACCACCTTGCGCCGGGCCGTCAGCTCGGGCAGCACGGTGGTGGCGAAGAACCGGGCGACCGCCAGCTTGCCCTCGTAGAAGGACTTGTCCGAGGCGCTCACCCCGTTGCCGTCCAGCTTGCCCAGGGCGACGTGGGCATGGCGCAGCAGCAGCCAGCCGATCGCCAGGTCGCCGCACGACATCAGCAGCCGGGTGGTGTTGAGCCCGACCTTGTAGAGGTTGCGGATGTCGTCCTGCGCCGAGGTCAGCTGAGCGATCATCGCCGCGACCATGGAGCCCACCTCGGTCAGCGCCTGGCCGACGGCCTCACGCTCGACCTTGAGCCGGCCCTCGCCGGCGATCGAGTCCAGCAGACCCTGGATCTCGGTCGACAGCGCGCCCAGGCCGACCCCCTTGTCCCGCACGATCTTGCGGAAGAAGAAGTCCTGGCCCTGGATCGCGGTGGTGCCCTCATACAGCGAGTCGATCTTGTTGTCCCGGATGTACTGCTCCAGCGGGTAGTCCTGCAGGAAACCCGACCCTCCGAACACCTGCAGCGCCTGGCCCAGCTGCTCGTAGGAGCGCTCGGAGCCGACTCCCTTGACGATGGGCAGCAGCAGGTCGTTGAGCCGCTCGTCGGTGCTGGTCGCCTGCCTCGACGAGCGCTGCGGCTGCCCGCCGGTGCCGTCGGCCAGCCCGCCGGCGGGCACGCTGTCCGCTGAGCTGTCCGGCGAGGCGCCGGCGCTGAGCGCTTGCTGGTACTCCGCGACCTGGATTCGGTCCTGGACGCTGGCGGTGTAGAGCGCGAGCGCTCGCAGCCCCTCGGCGTAGGCCTTCTGCAGCATCAACTGCCGGCGGACGTCGGGGTGGTGGATGATCGTCACCCGCGGCGCGGTCTTGTCGTTGGCCCGTGTCAGGTCAGCGGACTGGACCCGGGTCTTGGCATAGTCCAGGGCCGCCAGGTAACCGGCGGACAGCTCGGAGTAGGCCTTGGTGCCGACCATCATCCGTGCGTGCTCGATGATCTTGAACATCTGGGCGATGCCGTCGTGCACCTCGCCGAGCAGCCAACCCTTGGCCGGCGTCCGCTCGCCGAAGGTGACCTCGCAGGTGGTGGAGGCCTTCAGGCCCATCTTGTGCTCGACGTTGGTGACCACCGCCCCGTTGCGGGCGCCGAGCTCACCGGTGTCCCAGTCGAAGTCGTACTTGGGCACGATGAACAACGACAGGCCCTTGGTGCCGGGGCCGGCGCCCTCCGGGCGAGCCAGCACGTAATGGATGATGTTGTCGGCCATGTCATGCTCGGCCGAGGTGATGAAGCGCTTGACGCCCTCGATGTGCCAGGTGCCGTCGTCCTGCTTGATGGCCTTGGAACGGCCGGCGCCGACGTCGGAACCGGCGTCCGGCTCGGTCAGCACCATGGTCGCGCCCCAGCGCTTGTCGATCATCAGCTGGCCGATCTTGCGCTGCTCGGGGGTGCCCACCTGGTCGACGATGTTGGCGAAGGCCGGGCCGCAGTTGAACATCCAGATCGCCGGGTTGGCGCCCAGCGCCATCTCGGCGATCGACCAGACCAGCGACCGGGGCGCCAGGGTGCCGCCCAACGAGGGCAGGGTCTCCAGCCGCCACCATTCGGCGTCCTGCCAGACGGCGTAGGACTTCTTGAACGACTCGGGCATCGTCACCGTGTTGGTCGCCGGGTCGAACACCGGCGGGTTGCGGTCGGAGTCGACGTAGGACTCGGCCAGCGGGCCCTCGGCGAGCGTGCGGACCTCGGAGAGGATTCCGCGGGCGGTGTCGGCGTCAATCTCGGTGAACGGTCCTACGCCCAGCCGCTCGCCGGTGCCGAGCACCTCGAACAGGTTGAACTCGATGTCACGGAGGTTGCTCTTGTAGTGGCCCATTGCGGTGCTTCTCCTTGTTACTGGTCAGTAGCGTAAGAGTATTACTGGCGAGTAGGCGCCGCAAGTGATTCGTGCCCTAATGGGTGCCGGTCATCTGATCTGTCAGTTTCGCCGCCGTGTCTCCCCGCTGCCTTCTCAGGCGTTGCCTGGCTGTCAGCCGCTTGCCGGCGTCGCAGAGAAACCGCGGTGAAGGCGATCACAGGCGCCAGAGCACCACCGTGAGACGGCTGCTGGCCCGGCGAGGCTCGCCGGCGGCTAACCCGGCCTCGCTAGCCCAGGAGCGGCAAGTGCAGCTGCGCGCTGCCGTCCTGGCTCAACCGGATGGGAACCCCCCAGTCCTGCCGGGCCAGGTGGCAGGCCGGGTGCTCGACGGCAGGGTCAGAGTCACACGAGGCGGCCTGCGCGGTGATGTGCAGGACGCCCTCGCGACCGGGCGGGCCGGTCAGCACCAGCGTCCGCGCCAGCTCGATCGTCGAACCGGCGCCGTCGGACAGCAGCTCCGGCGGTGAGGCGCTGACCGTCAGCTGCGTCGAGGGGCCGTACCGATCGTCGAGCTTGCGGCCCGGCGGCGGCGTGAACTCCACCGTCAACTCGAGCTTGCCGGCGGCCAGCTCCGTGACCGGGCGGCGGGTCTGCAGCGCGGCGCCGAGCACCTGGCTCAGCTGGCCGGCGGTGACCGGCCGTACCAGCTGGTGGGCGCCGGACTCGACCACCACCAGCTCGCCGTCCACCATCACGAGCCCGGAGGGCTCGGCCAGCTCTCCTGCCAGCGTGCTGAGCAGGTCGGTGGCCGGGTCGTAGCGGCGGATCGCGCCGTTGTAGGTGTCGGCGATCGCGATCGAGCCGTCGTCGAGGACGGCCAGCCCCAACGGGTGCTGCAATCGGGCCTGGCCCGCCGGGCCGTCGCGGTGGCCGAAGTCGAACAGCCCCTCGCCGACGACGGTGTGCAGCCGGCCGTCGGTGTCCAGGTAGCGCAGCGCGGAGTTCTCCGAGTCGGCGAACCAGAGCTTGTCCCCCTGCACGGCCAGCCCGGACGGCTGAGCCAGCCAGCCGTCGGCCGCCGGACCGTCCTTCAGGCCTTCGACGGTGGTTCCGGCCAGGATGCTCAGAACCCCGGTGCGCGGCTGCCAGCCGAGTAGCAGGTGCACCCCCGCGGCGGCGATCGCCACCTGACCGATCGCAGGCCACCAGGCCACGTCCCAGGGCGACAGCACCGCCGGCACCGGGCCGGTCACGGTGGTGGTCCCGGCGAGGCCTGCGGCCAGGTCCACGGTGTGGGTGATGCTGCCGTCGGCTGACCGGACGCCGCGCAGCTGATGGTTGGCGGTGTCGGCCACCACGATGTCGAACCCCACCTCGGCGGCCACGTCGGCGGGCAGTTGGGTGAGCCCGTTCGGCTCGGCCAACCGCTGGCCGCCCTTGCCCCGTTCGCCTGAGCCGATGCGGCGCCGCACGGTGGCGCCGTCCAGCTCGGTCTCGACCAGTTGATGGTGCCCGCTGTCAGCGATCAGCAACCTGCCGTCCGGCGTTGCGCCGCCCAGCCGGATCGCTTTGGCCGGAAACCGCAGCGCGCCGGGGCTGGGCTCGGCAGGGCGGTAGGGGTTGTCGCCGCGGCGCAGCGCGCCGGCCGCGTCGTAACGCGCGATCAGCTCCTCGACGATCAGGGCGAGCCCGCTGGCCTGGCCCTCGCCGGCGGCCTGGGCCACGACGTAGCCGTCCGGATCGATCAGCACCAGCGTCGGCCAGGCTCGGACCGCGTACTGCTGCCACAGGTGCAGCTCGGGATCGTTGAACACCGGGTGCGCCACCCCGTAGCGCTCGGTCGCCGCAGCCACCGCGTGGTCGGACTTCTCGTGCTCGAATTTGGGCGAGTGCACGCCGATGATGACCAGCTCGTCGCCGAAATCCCGTTCCAGGGTGTGCAACTCCTCGATCACATGCAGGCAGTTGGCGCAGCAGAACGTCCAGAAGTCCAGCAGCACGATCTTGCCGCGCAGCTGTTTCAGGCTCAACGGCGCGCCCACGTTGAACCAGCTGCCCGAGGGAAACTCCGGAGCCCGCACCCGCGCTTGTCTGGCCGTCGTCACCGGTACAGTCTGCCGCGCCCGCCGCTGGAACCACAGTCGAGCCCGAGATGGCACCATATGCGGATGCGACCAACGACCGGCCAGGTCGGCGCCGTCTCGCTACTGGCCCGATATCCGGTGAAGTCGATGCGCGGTGAGCGGCTGACGACTGCGGAAATCGACGGCCGGGGCATCGTCGGTGACCGGCAGTGGGCGGTCTACACGCCCGACGGCGGCCTCGGCAGCGGCAAGACCAGCCGGCGGTTTCGCCGGGTCGACGGCCTGCTCGGCTACCAAGCCACCCTGGACGGGCCGGTCCCACTGATCGAGTCGCCGACCGGGCAGCGGTTCTCAGCCGATGACCCGCAGGCCGCCGAGTTGCTCAGCGACGCGCTGCGCCGGCCACTGCGGCTGGGCCGCGAGACAGACGTGCCGCACTTCGACGACTCGGGGCTGCACCTGATCACCACCGCCGCCCTGCGCGCACTCTCACAGTTGCTCGGTGAGCCCGTCGACGTGGACCGGTTTCGCCCCAACGTGGTGCTGGACGTGCCGGGCGCCGGTTTCGTCGAGGACGACTGGGACGGTCGCGAACTGCGCCTCGGTGAGGATGTCGTCCTCCGGCTTGACGCCGGCATGGTGCGCTGCGTGATGGTGGATATGGCCCAGGGCGCGCTCGGCCCGGACGGCCGGATCCTGAAGCTGCTGGGCGACCAGCACCAGCTGATGCTCGGGATGACGGTCGACGTGCTGCGAGGCGGGACCGTGCGCGCGGGCGACCCCGCCGTGCTGGTCTGAGCCGGCTGGTCTGAGCCGGCTGGTCTGAGCCGCTAGGAGAGCAACCTGCCGGCCAGACGGCGAAGGCCCGTCCGGCATCGGTGAGGATGACCGGACGGGCCTGGTGTCCTGGCGGCTGCGGCTGGCGCGGCCTGAGCGCTCAGGCGCTGTAGGACTTCTGCTGGCCGTGGTAGTTCTGGTGTGCTGCCATCGCCAGCAGTTCGCTGCGCATCGCCGGCGACGCGCTCACTAGCGCGCGCTCGTACTGCCGGTATGCCCGCCGTGCACGGAACTTCCGCTTGATGTCCATTTCGAGCTCCCTACTGCCTTGCGGCCTGATGAGTGACGTCGCTGTCTTCATCGGGGCTGGCTGGGCGGGCGATCGTACGTCAAGCTTCGTTCGTCCAGCTGGGCCGTGCTGCCTCGATCTGTTAACCAGCATATCAGATTCTCTTAACAGATCCAACCTGCTGACCACGTTATGCCTAACGCCATTAGCTCGGCCAGATATTCCGCCGGCGGGCTGGGCGCCTACCGGCAGCCGCCTGAGACAGGCGTGGGCCGGGGCTGGGCCCGCGCTGGCTAGGCTGGCCCGCATGTCGATCTCAGATGTGCAGATAGCCCCGTTGATCGCCCCGCAGGCAACCGGCGCCGACAGCGCGGCCACCCTCGCGCCCCAACCCGGCGTCACCACCCTGGTTGTCAACGTCGCCTCTCAGTGCGGGCTCACTCCGCAGTACGAGGGCTTGGAGTGGTTGCAGCGTCAGTTCGCAGACCGAGGCTTCACCGTCCTGGGAGTGCCGTGCAACCAGTTCAACGGCCAGGAGCCGGGCAGCAGCGAGCAGATCGCGCAGTTCTGCTCCACCACGTACGGAGTCACCTTTCCGCTGACCGAGAAGGTCCAGGTCAACGGCCCGCAACGGCACCCGCTGTACGCCGAACTCGTCGACGTGCCCGACGCCGAGGGCTACACCGGGGACATCCGGTGGAACTTCGAGAAGTTCCTGATCGACCCGTCCGGACAGGTGGTGGCCCGGTTCGCCCCGGCCACCACGCCGGAGTCCGCCGAGGTGGTCGCGGCTATCGAGGCCGCATTGGCCTAGAGCAGTGCCAGGCCGGGGTCGCGCAGCACCGCCGCGACGTCGGCGAGGAATTGCGAGCCCTGCTGGCCGTCCACCGAGCGGTGGTCGAACGAGATCGCCAGCTGGGTGACCCAGCGCGGCTCGATGCGCTCGTCGTCTCCGGCGCCCACCACCCACGGCTGCCGGCGGATCGCGCCGAAGGCCAGGATCGCGGCCTCGCCGGGGTTCAGGATCGGAGTGCCGGTGTCTATGCCGAACACCCCGATGTTGGTGATGGTGAAGGTGCCGCCGCTCATGTCGGCCGGTGAGGTCTTGCCGGCCCGGGCGGTGTCGGTGAGCGTGCCCATCGCCTGAGCCAGCTCCAGCAGTGACATCGACTCCGCGCCCTTGATGTTGGGCACGATCAGGCCCCGCTCGGTGGCCGCCGCGATGCCCAGATTGACGTAGTGCTTGATCACGATCTCCCCGGCTGCCTCGTCCCAGGTGGAGTTGATGATCGGAGTTCGCTTGGCGGCCCACAGCACCGCTCGGGCGACGAACAGCAGCGGCGAGACCTTGACGCCGGCGAACTCGGGCCGGGCGCCGATCCGCTTGCGCAGGTCCATCATCTCGCTGACGTCGACGGTGACGAACTCGGTGACGTGCGGCGCGGTGAACGCGGAGGCGACCATCGCGGCGGCGGTGTGCTTGCGCACACCCTTGATCGGGATGCGGGTCTCAGCGTCGCGGGCCGGCACGGCGATGGCCGCGACGGGGGTGCTGACGGCCTGCTCGACGTCGGCGCGCGTGATGGTGCCGTTCGGGCCGGTCGCCACCACGGCGCCGAGGTCGACGCCCAAGGTCTTGGCGAGCTTGCGGACCGGCGGCTTGGCCAGCACCCCGCGGTGCGGGCTGAGGACGGCGGTCGCCGCGCCCGTGCCCGGAGTCAGGTTGAACGCCTCGTTGGCTGTGGGCGCCGGCACCGCGGCCGAAGGCTGCTCGCGCTTGCGCCGCCGGCCGCGCTCACCGGAGACGCCGTAGCCCACCAGCACGGCCTGCCGCTCACCGCCGGCTGCGGCGCCTGCGCCGTTGGAGGCGGTGCCGTCGACACCGCCGTCCGGTGGCGGCGTCGGAATCAGGTCCTCAGCGCCTCCACCGACTGGAGTCTCGGGGACGGCCGGAGGCGGCTGGCTGCTGCCGGCCGGCCCGCCGGTCAGCTCTCCGCTGCCCACCTTGAGAGTGATGATCGGCTGGCCGACATCGACGGTGACGCCCTCTTCAAAGTGGATCTCGTGCACCACGCCGGCATAGGGCGAGGGCAGCTCCACCGCTGCCTTGGCGGTCTCGACCTCGACCAGCACCTGGTTGACGACCACCGGATCGCCGACCTTGACGTCCCAGCGCAGGATGTCGGCCTCGGTCAACCCTTCCCCTACGTCGGGAAGTTTGAATTGCTTCAGCTCAGCCACGATTGCGGTCTCTCCTGGAATCAGCTCAGTGAGCGGTGTCGGCTCTGTGGGGCTCGTGCGGCTTGTCTGGCGCGGTACGGCAGGCGCGCTAGTAGGCCAGGGCGCGGTCGACGGCGTCGAGGATACGGTCGACGTCGGGCAGCCACTCCTCTTCGATGCGGCTGGCCGGGTACGGGGTGTCGAAGCCGCCGACCCGCAGGATCGGCGCCTCGAGTGAGAAGAAGGCCCGCTCCTGCACCCGGGCCGCGACCTCAGCGCCCATGCCCAGGGTCACCGAGGCCTCGTGCACTATGACCAGCCGGCCGGTCTTCTGCACCGACTGCACCACGGTGTCGGTGTCCAGCGGCGACAGCGAGCGCAGGTCGATGACCTCGAGTTCTGAACCGTCCTGGGCAGCGGCGCGGGCGGCGTCCAGCGCGGTGGCGACCATCGGACCGTAGGCGACCAGCGTGGCGTCGCGCCCGGGACGGATCACGTGCGCCTTGTGCAGCGCCGCGGGCGTGGCGTCGGTGTCGACCTCGCCCTTGGCCCAGTACCGGCGCTTGGGCTCGAAGAAGATCACCGGGTCATCGCACTCGATGGACTGGCGCAGCATCCAGTAGGCGTCCGAGGGGTTGGAGCAGGTCACCACCTTCAACCCGGCGGTGTGGGCGAAATAGGCCTCCGGGGACTCCGAGTGGTGCTCCACCGCCCCGATCCCGCCTCCGTAGGGGATCCGGACGGTGATCGGCATCTTCACCTGGCCGAGGGACCGGTTGTGGAACTTGGCCAGCTGACAGACGATCTGGTCGAAGGCCGGGTAGACGAAGCCGTCGAACTGGATCTCACAGACCGGCCGGTAGCCGCGGATCGCCAGCCCGACCGCCGAGCCCAGGATGCCGGACTCGCCGAGCGGCGCGTCGATCACCCGGTCCTCGCCGAAGTCCTTCTGCAGGCCGTCGGTGATCCGGAAGACGCCGCCGAGCTTGCCGACGTCCAGCCCCATCACCAGCACCTTGGGGTCGGCTTCCATCCGGTTGCGCAGCGCCGCGTTCAGCGCCGCGGCCATGCTCATGGTGCTCATCGGGCCTCCTCGCTCTTCGCGCGAGCGCTCATCGCTGAACTCGCTCCGCTCCTCGCTCCGCTGCGATGCTCGCTCATGCGTCTCTGGCTCTTCGCGCGAGCGCTCATCGCTGAACTCGCTCCGCTCCTCGCTTCGCTGCGATGCTCGCTCATCGGGCCTCCTCGAAGGAGTTCAGGTACTCGGCGTAGCCGGCCCGCTGCTCTGCCAGCTCATCGGTCTGCTCCGCGTAGACATGGTCGAACGGTGACAGCGGACCGGGGTCCTCCAGCGTGCGGCAAGCCTCGCGGATCCGCTCCGCCAGCGCCTCTGACTCGGCGTCCAGGCCGTCGAAGAAGTCCTGGCCGATGCCCGCCTCGCGCACCAGGTAGGCACGCACCCGCTCGACCGGGTCGCGCAGCCGCCAGGTCTCCAGCTCGTCGGTCAGCCGGTAGCGAGTCGGGTCGTCGGAGGTGGTGTGCGCGCCCATGCGGTAGGTGTAGGCCTCGATCAGCGTCGGGCCCTGGCCCGAGCGCGCCTCGTCCAGCGCTAGCCGGCTGACCGCCAGGCAGGCCAGCACGTCGTTGCCGTCGATCCGGATGCCTGGAAAGCCGAAACCGGAGGCGCGCTGGAACAGCGGCACCCGGCTCTGGCGCTCGACGGCCTCCGAGATCGCCCACTGGTTGTTCTGGCAGTAGAACACCACCGGCAGGTTTCCCGCCGCCGCCCAGATGAAGGCCTCGTTCACGTCGCCCTGGCTGGAGGCTCCGTCACCGAAGAAGGCCATCACGGCGGTGTCGCGGTCAGGCTCGCCCGAGCCCACCGCGCCGTCGCGGGCCACGCCCATCGCATAGCCGACCGCGTGCAGGGTCTGAGCGCCCAGCACGATCGTGTAGAGGTTGAAGTTGTTCTCGTTCGGGTTCCAGCCGCCGAGGCTGACCCCCCGGAACATTCCCAGCAGGGTCACCGGGTCGACATCGCGGCACCAGGCCACCCCGTGCTCGCGGTAGGTCGGAAACGCCATGTCCTGGGTGCGCAGCGCCCGTCCGGCGCCGACCTGGGCGGCTTCCTGGCCGAGGCAGGACGCCCACAGTCCCAGCTCACCCTGCCGCTGCAGCGCGGTGGCCTCGGCGTCGAAGCGGCGGACCAGCACCAGGTCGCGGTACAGCGAGGTGATCTCGTCGTCGGTGATGGAAAGCGGAAAGTCCGGATGCTCCACCCGGACGCCTTCGGGAGTCAGGAGCTGGACCAGGTCCGGCTCCGGGGGGACGCCTCCATGCAGCGACATCAGGTCTCCTCGCGTCTCGAGCACCGGCCGCGGGATCACCGCGGGTGCCGTCTGGCTTGCCTGGCCTGGCTGAGGCGGCTCTGCCAGGCGCAATGATGTTATTTTCTGGCGAGTCTGGCCCCGGGCGAGCTCAAGGATGGCGAGCACCCGTGGTGACTGCGTGCCTCATAGTCGCATGAACTACCCGCAGCTGTGGGCCGCTCTGGCTACCGGACGGTAACACCGACGCGCGATGGCGGTGAATTCCGTGCCCGGGGTAGGTCAGGTCTGCCAGGCGCGGGGCTGGTGGAGACTTTCGAGGCTGGCAGCACTGCACTAGCGTCTGTGCTCGGGGGCCAACCAGCGACCAACCAGGAGGCCAGATGCTCATCTCCGATATCTTGCGGCGCAAAGGTTCGACCGTCGTCACCATCTCCGCCGACGCGACGGTGACCGAACTTGTGGCCAGCCTGGCCGAGCACAAGATCGGAGCGCTGATCGTGGTCGAGGACGGCCAGACGGTCGGCATCGTCTCCGAGCGCGACGTGGTGCGCCGGCTGCACCAGACCGGCGGCCAGGTGCTGGACCTGTCGGTCTCGGAGCTGATGACCACCTCGGTGATCAGCTGCGGCCCGACGGACAAGGTGGACGACATCGCCGCGGCGATGACCGAGCGGCGCATCCGCCACATGCCGGTGCTCACCGAGGGCGAGCTGTCGGGCATCGTCACGATCGGCGACGTGGTGGCGGCCAGGATCGCCGACCTCGAGCAGGCCCAGGGCCAGCTTGAGAGCTACATCACCCAGGGCTGAGCCGGGCGCGCAGGTCCAGCGGCGCGCTCAGCCGGCCAGCTCCGCCGGCAGTGGCTGGCTGTGCACGACGGCCAGCCGCGACACCGCCCTGGTCCAGCAGACGTAGAGCCGGCGCAGGCCGGCCAGCCGGCTCGGCTCGGCGGCCACGATCTCGGCTGGCTCCAGCAGCACCACCGAGTCGAACTCCAGGCCCTTGGCCGCCGTCGCCGGGACCACCGTGACCCGGCCCGCGGCCTCCTGGTCCACCGCGGCGGCCCGAACGCCGGCCGCGGCCAGCTCGGCCAGCACCCCGGCCACCCGGGCGTCGGGCGCGATCACCGCGATCGACCCCTCGGCAGCCAGACAGCGTCGCAGCGCCTCGACCAGGTCGGCGCCGTAGCTCAACGCCTGGTCACCGGCCCGGATCGAGGACGCGGGCGGCACGTCAGCGGCGATGTGCGGCAGCAACCGGTTGGCGACCTGCAGCACCTCGGCGGGCACCCGGTAGCCAATCGTCAGCGGCTTGATCTGAGCCGCCGGGTGGCCCAGGTGGGCCAGCGCCGCCGGCCAGGAGCCGGCTGCCCAGGGCGCGGTGGTCTGAGCCTGGTCGCCCAGCACGGTCAGCGAGCCGAGCGGGCACCGGCGAGCCACCGCCCGGCACTGCATCGGGGACAGATCCTGAGCCTCGTCGACCACGACATGGACGTAGCCGTCGACGCCGGTGATCAGCCCGGCCAGCTCGTCGAGCAACACCAGGTCAGCCGGTGTGAACCTGGCGTAGTCGGCGGCCCTCGTCCGCTTGGCCGGCTGCCTGACCGGCGCCGGCTGAGCTGCCGCGGCCCAGCTGAGCAGGTCCAGCTCCTCGGCGCTGAACTGGCCGCCGGCGCAGCGGCGGGCGAACTCTCCCTCGGTGTAGAGCCTCACCAGCACGGCGCGCGGGTCCAGCGCCGGCCACACCGAGTCGAGGAACTCCCGGACTGCGACGCTGCGGGCCACCTTGGCCGTCTCGGCGTCCGAGGGCGCGCCACCGGCGTCCTCGCGCTGGCGCCGGACGTCCTGAGCCAGCAGCTGCCGCAGCCGCTCACGGGCGCTGTCCCAGCGGAGCTCGCCTGCGGCCATGCTCCGGCGCGCGTCATCGACATAGCGACGCAGCCGCTCCACCGCGATCCGGTGCCGACGGGTGCCCACGATCGGCACCACGTCCTCTGTCGGCTTGGCGATGTGGCTGAACACCGCTCGCCGCAGCAGCTCGGCCATCCGGGCGTCGCCTTTGAGGATCGCGACCGGCACCGGCTCGCTGCCGCGTGCCGGCAGGTCAGAGACCAGCTGGTCGACGGTGCTCTGCTGGATGCCGTTCTCGCCCAGGGCAGGCAGCACCTGGGCGATGTAACGCAGGAACGCCGAGTTCGGCCCCACCACCAGCACCCCTGACCGGCGCAGCCGCTCCGGGTAGCTGTAGAGCAGGTAGGCCGCCCGGTGCAGCCCCACCGCGGTCTTGCCGGTGCCGGGGGCGCCCTGAATGCACAGCGACGTGTCCAGGTCGGCGCGCACCAGCTCGTCCTGATCGGGCTGGATGGTGGCCACGATGTCGCGCATCGGACCGACCCGCGGCCGCTCGATCTCACCGCGCAGCAGGTCCGAGGCCAGCCCCAGCTCCTCACCGGCGTCCAGGTGCTCGTCCTCGAAGGAGGTCAGGTCGCCGTCGGCGAAGCCGAACCGCCGCCGCAGCCGGACGCCCTGGCGGTCAGCGGTGCTGGCCCGGTAGAACGGCCGGGCGATCGGCGCCCGCCAGTCGATCACCATCGGATCGCCGGAGCTGTCGCGGATGTGCCGGCGGCCGATGTGGAACACCTCGCCGGCCGGGTGCTGGCTGTCGGCGTCACGGTCGGTGCGGCCGAAGAACAGGGGCGCGGCGCTGTCAGCCGACAGCTGCAGCAACCGGTCGGCACGCAGCCGGCCCAGACTCTCACTGGCCAGGGCGTCCACGCCGTAGTCGGCTATCCGGTCGGCCGCCTCACGCATCTGCTCCAGGCAGGCCAGTGACTCGATCAGGTGCCGTCGTTCGGCCAGCAGTAGCGGATCGTCACTCACGATTTGTCAACGCTAGACCTGCCCGCAACTTATTTTCCGCCGTGCGGCTTGCTGCCGTGCGGCTTTTCCACCGTGCGGCTTTCCACCGTGCGGCGATGGGCGCCCACCATCGACTAGGCCCCTCGACACCACGGCTCGACCACCCAACGGCGATCGACCCGGCCCCGTGTGGTCACGGGGCCGGGTCGATCACCGGCTCAGCCAGGCTGGTTCAGCCTCGGCTCAGTGCTACCTGTCCTCGCTGCGTCTCTACTTGTCCTCGGTGCGGCGGCGACGGCTGAAGAACATCAGCGCGAGTCCGGTCAGCGCCAGCGCCCCCGCTGAGGCAGCCGAGGCACGCTGATTGACGCCCAGGCCGGTGTTGGCCAGCCCCCCGCCACCAGCTAGCCCGCCGCCACCAGTTGAGCCCCCGCCGCCAGTCAGTCCCCCGCCGCCAGTGCTCGTGCCGAGGATCGGGTTGGTCGTTCCGGTGCTAGTGCCCAAGGGCGGGTTGACCACCGTCTCGGCGCTCAGGTATCGCGCCTTGCCGTCCGAACCGAGGCCAGCCGACATCATCGTCTTGGAGCCGGTGTTGTTGGGCACCGTGAGGGTGATGCTGAAGTTGCCGGCAGCGTTGGCGAATCCCCGGGCGAGCACCGTCAGCTTCATTGCCTTGCCGCTGCTGCTGTAGTACCAGCCGAGCTCGATCGGCGCCCCCGGCTTGTAGCCGGTGCCGGTAACCGTGATCACCTGGTTGACGTAGATCTTCGACGGCACGCCGCCCAGCTTGCCGGCCGGCTTCGGCTTGGAGGCCGGCAGCGCGACCGCGGCCACCTTGGTCACCTTGAGCGTGAAGTTCTGGGTGGCGTTGGGTGAGATGCCGTTGCTGGCCGTGATGACCAGCGGGTAGTTGGCGCTGGCGGTCACCGACGGGGTTCCGGCGATGGTCGCGGTGCCGTTGCCGTTGTCGGTGAAGGTCATCCCGGCCGGCAGGGCGCCGGTCTCGGTGATGGTGGTGGCGGTCGGGTACCCGGCGGTCGTGGTGACCGTGAAGCTCTGCCCCGCGACGTCTGAGGTGAACGTGACGGTGTTGGCGCTGGTGATCACCGGCGGCGCGTTGACGGTCAGCGTCCAGCTCTGGGTGGCGTTAGCCGTGGCCCCGTTGCTGGCCGTGATGGTGATAGTGAACGCGCCCGCGACCGTCGGGGTGCCGGCGATCGTGGCAGTCCCGTTGCCGTTGTCGGTGAAGCTCACCCCGGCCGGCAGCGTGCCGGTCTTGGTGATCGTGGTGGCCGTCGGGTAGCCGGCCGTGGTGGTCACCGTGAAGCTGCCCGCCGCGCCCTTGGTGAAGGTGGCGTGGTCGGCGCTGGTGATCACCGGCGAGGAGTTCGCCGGCTGCACCGTCAGGGTGAACGCCTGCTGGGTGGTGCCGGCGGTGTTGCTGGCGCCGATGGTCAGCGGGTAGCTGCCGGTCGTGCCGGCCGCCGGCGTGCCGGCCAGCGTGGCGGTGCCATCGCCGTTGTCGGTGAACGTCACGCCCGAGGGCAGCGTCCCGGTCGCCGACAGCGTCGTCGGTGTCGGGTAGCCGGCCGTGGTGGTCACCGTGAAGGCGCCCGCCGTGCCGATCGCGAACGTGGTCGCGTTGCCGCTGGTGATGACCGGCTTCTTGGTGACCGTCAGCGTGAACGACTGGGTCGCGTCGGTGCTGGCCCCGTTGCTGGCCGTGATGGTGATCGCGAAGCTTCCGGCCACGGTCGGGGCGCCGGCGATCGTGGCGGTGCCGTCACCGTTGTCGGTGAAGCTCACCCCGGCCGGCAACGCGCCGGTCTTGGTGATCGTGGTGGCCGTCGGGTACCCGGCCGTGGTGGTCACCGTGAAGCTGCCCGCGACGCCGTAAGTGAACGTGGCGTGGTCGGCGCTGGTGATCACCGGCGAGGCGTTCGCCGGCGACACGGTGAGGGTGAAGGACTGCTGGCGGGCGCCGGCCGCGTTGGTCGCGGTGATCGTCAGCGGGTAGCTGCCGTCGGTCCCGGCAGCCGGCGTGCCGGCCAGGGTGGCCGTGCCGTCGCCGTTGTCGGTGAAGCTCACCCCTGTCGGCAGGGCGCCGGTCTTGGTGATCGTGGTCGCCGTCGGGTACCCGGCCGTGGTGGTCACCGTGAAGCTGCCGGCCGTGCCGATCACGAAGGCAGCGTGGTCAGCGCTGGTGATGCCGGCCAGCTCGTTCACCGTGAGGGTGAAGGACTGGGTGCTGAACCCGGTCGCGTTAGTCGCCTTGAACGACAGGGCGTACGTCCCGCCGGTCCCGGCCGCCGGCGTGCCGGCCAGGGTGGCCGTGCCGTCGCCGTTGTCGGTGAAGCTCACACCGGCCGGCAGGGTCCCGGCGGTCTTGGTCACCGTGTCGGCGGCCGGACTGGTGGTCACCGTGAAGCTGCCCGCCGTGCCCACCGCGAACGTGGTGTGGTCGGCGCTGGTGATGTCCGGCGCCTGGTTGACCGTCAGCGTGAACGACTGAGTGTCATTCGGGGCGACGCCGTTGCTGGCGGTGATAGTGATCGGGAAGGACCCGGCCGCGGTCGGGGTGCCGGCCAGGGTGGCGGTGCCGTCGCCGTTGTCGGTGAAGGTGACACCGGCCGGCAACGCCCCGGTCTTGGTGATCGTCGTGGCGGCCGGAACTCCCGGAGCCGTGGTCACCGTGAACGAGCCCGCCACGCCCAGGCTGAAGCTGTCGTGGTCGGCGCTGGTGATCACCGGCGGCTGGTTGACCGTCAGCGTGAAGTTCTGGGTGCTGTCGGGTGTGACGCCGTCGCTGGCGGTGATGGTGATCGGGTACGTGCCGCCGGTGCCCGCGGCCGGGGTGCCCGCGATGCTCGCGCCGCTACCGGACGGGGTGAAGCTCACCCCGGAGGGCAGCGTGCCGGTGTAGGACACCGTGGTTCCCGCGCCGCCGGAGGTGGTGACCGAGAACGACCCGGGCGTGCCCACTGTGAAGGTGGCGTGGTCGGCGCTGGTGATCACCGGCGACTCCACCACCGTCAGCGTGAAGCTCTGGCTCGCGTCCGGGCTGGCGCCGTTGCTGGCCTTGATCGTGATCGGGTAACTGCCAGCCGTGCCGGCGGCCGGGGTCCCCGCCAGGCTCGCCGTGCCGTTGCCGTTGTCGGTGAACGTCACGCCGCTCGGCAGCGTGCCGGTCTTGCTCAGCGTGGTCGCCACCGGGAAGCCGGCCGCCGTGGTCACCAGGAAGCTGCCTGCCGTGCCGGCCTGGAAGCTGGCGTGATCGGCGCTGGTGATGGTTGGCGACTCGGTCACCGTCAGGGTGAACGCCTGGCTGTCCGATGGGGCGGTGCCGTTGTCGGCGTTGATGGTGAAGCTGTAGTTGCCGCCGCTACCGGTCGGCGGGGTGCCGGCCAGGGCGCCGGTGCCGTCGCCGTTGTCGGTGAAGCTCAGCCACGCCGGCAGGGTGCCGGTGGTGGTCAGCGTCGGGTTCGGGAACCCGCTGGTGGTGACGGTGAACGAGCCCGCCGTCCCCACCGCGAACGAGGTGCTGTTGGCGCTGCTGATGGTCGGCGCGCTGGACACCGTCAGGTTTGCCGCGGTGGAGGTCGCCGAGCTCACCAAGTTGGTGAACACCGCCCGGTACTGATTGCCGTTGTCACCGGCCGCCGCCGTGAAGGTGTAGGTGGGGCTGGTCGCGCCGGCGATGTCAGCGAAGCTGCCGCCGCCGACCGAACGCTGCCACTGCACCGTCGGGGCCGGGAAGCCCGACGCCGCGGCGGTGAAGCTCACCGAGGCGCCCGGGTTGACCGACTGGTCCGAGGGGTTGGTGGTGACCGCTGGCGCCTGGTTGACGTTGACCGTCAGCGTCTGGGTGCCGTTCGGGTTGACCCCGTTGGAGGCGGTCAGGTTGAGCGAGTACGCCCCGCCGGTCCCGGCGGCCGGCGTGCCGGACAGGGTCGCCGTGCCGTTGCCGTTGTCGGTGAAGCTCAGGCCGGTCGGCAGGGTGCCCGTCTTGGTGATCGTGACCGGCGTCGGGTACGCGGTGGCAGTGGTGGTGATCGTGAACGATCCGGCCGTGCCGGTCGTGAAGGTGGCGGTGTTGGCGCTGGTGAAGGCCGGCGCCTGGCTGACGGTGACGGTCAGCGTCTGGGTGGCGTTCGGGTTCACCCCGTTGCTCGCGGTCAGGCTGAGCGGGAAGGACCCGCCGGCGGTCGGGGTTCCCGACAGGGTCGCGGTGCCGTTGCCGTTGTCGACGAAGGTCATGCCGGCCGGCAGCGTGCCGGTCCGGCCGATCGCGGGCGCCGGGTAGCCGCTGGTGGTCACCGTGAACGAGCCGGCCGTGCCGACGGTGAAGGCGGCCGTGTTGGCGCTGGTGATGGCCGGCGTCCGGTTCACGGTGACGGTTGCGGTCGCGGTGCCGTTGTCCAGGGTGGCGAGCACGTGACCGGGACCGCTGCTGGCCTGAGAGTTGTAGGTGGTGCTGGTCGAACCTGAACTCAGGTTCGAGGACGCCGCCGCCAGGGTGGCGCCGCTGGGCAACGGGTCACTCCAGCCGATCGGCAGGCCGGCGAAGGCGTCCAGGTTGGCGGCGCCGATCGCCGAGCCGACCGAGTTCTGGGTGAGCGCGGCGGTGATGGTCGAGGTGGCGTTCGGGCCGACCACGGTGGACGGGCTGGCGGTCGCACTCAGCACCAGCCGCGGCGAGACGGTCGGGCTGCCGGCTGCGGTGTCACAGCCCGCGGTGCCCGGGCCGGTGTTGCAGCCCCACCAGTTGTCGGTGGCGTTCAGGGTGGCGCCGCTGGCGACGCCCAGGGACGCGCCAGAGCCGTTGGTGGCGACGTTTCCGGTGAACCGGCTGTGGTGCACCTGGGCCGTGCCGCCGATGACCGAGATCCCGCCACCGAAGCGGTTGGCGCCGCCGGTGACGGAGTTGCCGGTGAAGGTCGACTCGGTGACGGTGAGGCTGCCACCCTCGGAGAAAATGCCGCCGCCCTGGGCGATGCCGGTGCCGCTGCCGGCCACCGTGTTGTTGATGAACCGGCTGTTGGTCACGGTCCTCGCGGGAGCAGTGGAGACACCGGAGAGGTGCAGCGCGCCACCGACGTTGATGTTGGCGACGGAGGCGTTGGTGCTGTTGCCGCTGAAGGTGACGCCGGAGACGGTCAGCTGCTCCCCGGAGGCGGTGTCCTGATTCGCGTACGCCACGGCCGAACCCGAGCTGCTCCCGCTGGTGTTGCCGCTGAAGGTCGAGTTGGTGATGGTCAGCGAGCCGCCGAAGAACTGCAGGCCGCCGCCGTACTTGTTGGTGGTCGCGGAGTTGACGTCGTTGTTGCTGATCGTGGAGTTGCTGATCGTCAGGGTGTCGCGGTTGGCCGCGTTTCCGGACCCGGCGATGATGCCCGCCCCGCCGAAGGTGGTGACGGCGCCGTTGGTGATGGTGACGCCGGAGATGCTGGTGGTCACCCCGCCGACGATGGTCGGGTCCAGGTTGAACACCCGGCTCGCGTTGTTGCCGTCGATGACCGTGCTGCCCGCGCCGGCGCCGGTGAGGGTGATGTTGCTACCGGACACCTTGCCCATCTGCAGCTCGCCGTTGGCGAGGGTGTACGTGCCTGCCGCCACGGTGATCGTGGAGGAGGTGGCGCCGGCGTTGTTGGCCGCGCAGACCGCCTCGCGCAGGCTTCCACTCGAGGTGGTCTGGGCCGGGTTGCCGCAGGCGCCGAAGTTGGTGGCCACGTCCGCCGTCGAGGTGACAGTCAGGGTGGCGGCCGAGGCGGTCGGCATGAACACCGCCTGACCGGACACTGCCAATGCCAGCGCCACACCCGCGCGTGCGAGTAGGACAGGAAACGATGACGAGCGGATGTGCGGCATGAAATGTCCTTCGGTGCCCCGTAGCGAGTGTTACCTCGCTGCAAATATGAAATGGAGGTGGTCGACCACGCTCGGTAACGCATGCGTCTGCAAATGTCAACGGGCGATCGAACTGTATCTAGATACGGGGGAATAAGTAACCCGGTTTGCCACAGAACTTTAACACCGTAGACTAGCATTTTTGGGCAAAACGGTACATAAAAATCCCAAAACAGGGTGATCTTTGTGTTATAAAGCTGCTTGCATCACTACAAGTTTTTGTAGGTGATCCCGAGCTGGCGCGCATCCAGCCGAATCAGAGACCGAGGAGGCGCTGGTGCCCAAGACACTCGGGTCGCGCGCTTTCCTAAGCGATGAGGCGACTTAGTGGCGGATTTGACCATCACACTGCGGCCTACCCAGACTTCGGACGCGGCGTTGCTCCTGCGAATCTTCACCGAGGCGCACTGCGCGGACTACGACCGCCTGGGCCTTGACCCCGGCGCCCACGCCAGCCTGATCCAGATGCAGTTCCAGGCCCGGCAAGCCCAGTACCGCGCTTATCCCGGCGCGGCTGAGTACCTGATCTACCCCGACGGCGGCGACGAAGTCGCGTTCGGAAGCTGCTGGCTCAGTGAGAACACCGAAGCGCTTCGGGTGCTCGACATCGCCGTGTTGGCCGAGCACCGGCGCAAGGGCGTGGCCCGAGCAGTGCTCGGCCGCGTCTTCGCGCGGGCCACGGCTGTCGGAAAGAGCGTCGGACTCTCGGTCTGGCACGCCAACACCCCGGCCATCGCGCTGTACCGCGAGTTCGGCTTCGTGCCCGCCAACGTCGACGCGGCCAAGGAGCCCGGAGACCTCGGCAATGGCTACCTGGAGCTGAGATTCTCACCCGACGCCACCGTGACTGCCCCGCACGCCGCGATCAAGCAGCAAGCCGACGCGCGATGAGCCAGCCGCCGAGCGAGGAGTTCGAGGACTACCACGCTCGGGTGGGGCAGTCCTTCACGATGCGCTTCGGTGAGCAGGACGTGATCGAGAGCGTCCTGCTGGAGTGCGAGCGCCGCGGGCCGCAGTCATTCAGCCTGCTGTTCCGGGCCGGCCCGAACGCGCCGCGCGAGCAGGGCACCTACCTGCTCAGCGCCGAGGACTTCGGCCCGAGACCGGTCTTCCTGGTCCCCGTACGTGAGACACCGGATGGCGTGGAGTTCCACGCGGTCTTCAACCAACTGACGGAGGAATGAGAATGCGCCATGAGTGATCCCTACATCGGCGAGATCCGGATGTTCGGCGGTAATTTCGCGCCGGTCGGCTGGCTGCTCTGCCAAGGCCAGACGCTTCCCATCTCGGACTACGACGCGCTGTTCAACCTGATCGGCACCACCTACGGCGGCGACGGCCAGCAGAGCTTCGCCCTGCCCAACCTGCAGTCCCGGATCCCGATCCACGTGGGCAGCGGTTTCCCGCTGGGCCAGACCGGTGGCGCGGAGACGGTGACCCTGAACCGCAATCAGCTGCCTATCCACACCCACCAGCCCGTCGCCGCCGCAGTCGCCTCCAGCCAGTCGCCGAACAACAACTTCTGGGCCAGTTACGCCAACATGAACTACAGCCCCATGCCACCCGCGGCGGCGATGGCGCCGAACGCGCTGAGCCCGTCCGGCGGCAATCAGCCGCACGAGAACATGCCGCCCTTCCTCGCGATCAATTTCATCATCGCGACCGAGGGCATCTACCCGCCCCCGAACTGACCTCGAGACGGAGCGAACCGCAATGAGTGATCCCTACATCGGCGAGATCAAGCTGATCTCGTTCACCTACCCGCCCAGGGGCTGGGCGTTCTGCAACGGCCAACTGCTGCCGATCAACCAGAACCAGGCGCTGTTCTCGATCCTGGGCACCATGTACGGCGGCAACGGCCAGACAAACTTCGCCTTGCCCAACCTGCAGGGCCGGATGCCGGTGCACCAGGGCGTCAACCAGGGCGCCTACAACGTCGGCCAGGCCGCCGGCGAAGTGGCGCACACCCTGACGATCAACGAGATGCCGGCCCACGTGCACCCGGCAGTCTCCCGTTCCTCGGCATCGAACCCCGGTGTCAGCCCGGCCGCCGCGATTTGGGCCACCGCGCCCTCAGCAGCCTTCGCACCCGCCCCGAACACGCCGATGAACCCGGCGGCGGTGGCCAACACCGGGAGCAGCCAGCCGCACGAGAACCAGGCGCCCTATCTGGTGCTGAACTACGTCATCGCCCTAGTGGGCATCTTTCCGAGCCGGAACTAGAGACGGAGCGCGACCGTGACTGACCCATTCCTCGCCGAGATCAGGATCTTCGGCGGCAATTTCGCACCCAGGGGCTGGGCGCTGTGCAACGGCCAGCTGATGTCGATCTCGCAGAACACCGCGCTGTTCGCGCTGCTGGGCGTCACCTACGGTGGCGACGGCCGGGTCACCTTCGGGTTGCCCAACCTGCAGGGCAGTGCCCCGATGCAGCAGGGCCAGGGCCCGGGGCTGTCGCCACGCACGCTCGGTGAGATGGGCGGCTCCTCGACGGTGACCCTCATCAATTCCGAGATGCCGCTGCACACCCACACCGCCCTGGCCTTCGACGACAGTGGCACCAGCACGTCGCCTGCCAACGCCACCTGGGCACAGTCACTTAAGGGCCGGGTGGGCGAGAACCTGTACTCGAGCCAGCAACCCGACATGTTGATGAACTCACAAACCGTGCTGCCGACCGGTGGCAGCCAGCCGCACAACAACATGCCGCCCTACCTGACCGTCACCTTCATCATCGCGCTGGAGGGGATCTTCCCGCAGCGCCCGTAGTCCTGCCCGTAGTCCTGTCCGAGGTTCTGCCGGACGTCAGACAGCAGACCGATCGCGGTAAGACAGCAGACAGCAACGCCCGAGGAGCCAGTCGGCTCCTCGGGCGTTTGCTGTCTGCCTCGTGTGCGGGGTTCAAGCCCAGTCGTGTGCGGGGCTCAGCCCAGCCGGAGCTTGAGCGAGGCCAGTTCGTCACGCAGCGAAGACGGCACCTTGTCACCGATCTTGTCGAACCACTCCTCGATCGCCGGGATCTCAGCGCGCCACTGCTCGGGATCGACGGCCAGCGCCTGGCTCAGCTCGTCCTGGCTCAGCTCAAGGCCCTCGACATCGAGGGCGTCGGGCGCGGGGACCCGGCCGATGGGGGTGTCCACGGCGGCGGCCCTGCCCTCGATCCGCTCGATCGCCCACTTCAGCACCCGGATGTTCTCACCGAACCCGGGCCACAAGAACCCGCCGTCGGCGTCCCGGCGGAACCAGTTGACATAGAAGATCTTGGGCAGCTTGACGGCGTCGGCGCTCTTGCCGAGCTCGATCCAGTGCGCGAAGTAGTCCCCGGCGTGGTAGCCGATGAAGGGCAGCATGGCCATCGGGTCCCGGCGGACCACGCCGACCTTGCCGGCGGCGGCCGCGGTGGTCTCTGAAGAGAGGGTGGCGCCCATGAACACGCCGTGCTGCCAGTCGCGGGCCTCGGTCACCAGCGGGATGGTGTCCCGCCGCCGGCCACCGAAGAAGATCGCGTCCAGCGGGACGCCCTGCGGGTCATCCCACTCAGCGGCCTTGGTGTCGCACTGCTCGATCGGCGTGCAGTAGCGGGAGTTGGGGTGCGAAGCCGCCTCGGCCGAGTCCGGCGCCCAGTCCCGGCCCTTCCAGTCGGTCAGGTGCGCCGGCGGCTCGCCCATGCCTTCCCACCAGATGTCGCCGTCGTCGGTGAGCGCGACGTTGGTGAACAGCGAGTTGCCCTTGGCGATGGTGCGCATCGCGTTGGGGTTGGTGTGCCAGTCGGTGCCCGGCGCCACTCCGAAGAAGCCGTTCTCAGGGTTGACCGCGTACATCCGGCCGTCCTCGCCGAACCGGATCCAGGCGATGTCGTCGCCGATGGTCTCGACCTTCCAGCCGGGCAGCGTCGGATCGAGCATCGCCAGGTTGGTCTTGCCGCACGCGGAGGGAAACGCCGCGGCGATGTAGTAGGACTTCTGCTGCGGGCTGGTCAGCTTCAAGATCAGCATGTGCTCGGCCAGCCAGCCCTCGCCCCGCGCCTGCGCCGAGGCGATCCGCAGCGAATGGCATTTCTTGCCCAGCAGGGCGTTGCCGCCGTAACCCGAGCCGTAGGACCAGATCAGCCGGTCCTCGGGAAAGTGCACGATGTACTTGGTCTCGTTGGAGGGCCAGGCGATGTCGACGGCGTCGGGTCCCAGCAGCGGCGCGCCGAGTGAGTGCAGGCCGGCGACGTAGGGCTGGTCCACCCCGTCCTTGACGAACAGGTCCAGGGCCTTGGAGCCCATCCGGGTCATGATGTGCATCGAGACGACCACGTAGGCCGAGTCGGTGAGCTCGACGCCGAGCATCGGCTTGTCGGCGGTCAGGGGGCCCATGCAGTACGGGATGACGTACATCGTGCGACCGCGCATCGAGCCCCGGAACCGCTCGGTCAGCAGCGCCTTCATGTCGTCGGGGTCCATCCAGTTGTTGGTGGGACCGCAGTCGGCAGGATCCTTCGAGCAGATGAAAGTGCGGTCCTCGACCCGGGCGACGTCGGAGGGGTCAGATGCGGCGTAAAAGGAGTTGGGCTTCTTGGCGTCGTCGAGCCGGATCAGGGTGCCGGCCGCGACGAGCTGCTCGGTGAGCCGATTCCACTCCTCGGTCGAGCCGTCGCACCACACGATCTGGTCGGGCTCGGTCAGCTCAGCGGTCTCTCGTACCCAGCGCAGCAGGCCGGAGTGGTCGGTGGGGGCGGTATCCAGGCGGACGACGGTGCTCGTCATGATGAGAACTCCCTTGTCAGTCGACGGTGACTGGCCGGTGCCGCGGACGGGCGACGGATTCGCGCCACAGTCCCTACAGGCATGTTCGGAGGGTAATAGGCGGGAGCGCTTACAAGCCCGTCCAGAACCCTGCGTCACCGATCACAAGCCGCACGGTCGCGAGGCAACCGCAGCCATACCCCCGTTAATACGGGCGTTTCAACGTTCTGCTACCCAGCCGACCATGGCCCAGGTCACAGTGCCGCCTATGAGGCCTGGCTCACAGTGGAGAGGTTGAAGTCCCGTACCCGTACGGCCGGCATGGCGGTCCGGGTGAAGTAATCGCCCCACTCGCGGGGCAGGGTCTTCTCGGTGCGGCCCACTTCGACGATCCGGCTCAGCAGGTCGACCGGGGATTCGTTGAACCTGAAGTTGTTCACCACGCCGCGGACCTTGCCGTCCTCGATCAGGTACACCCCGTCCCGGGTGAGGCCGGTCACCAGCAGGGTCTGCGGATCGACGGTCCGGATGTACCAGAGACAGGTCAGCAGCAGGCCGCGCTCAGTGCCGGCGATCAGCTCGTCCAGGGACTTGGCGTCGGCGTCGTCGGGGCCTTGCATGATCAGGTTGTCTACGAAGGGCACGTGAGGCTGACCGGTGCGCTCGGCCCAGTTGCGGGTGCGCTGCAGGTTGCTCAGCACGCCGCCGTCGATCCAGCGGGTGGCCGCCACCGGCGCCCCGTTGTCGAAGACCGACTCCTCGCCGCCCTCGGTGACGACCTGGAACGGGAGGGAGGGCATGCCTGGTTCGGCGGGGTCCGAGCGCAGGGTGATCCCCAGCGGCGCCAGCGCCTCGCCGAGCCGGGTCTTGCCGTCGCTGGCCGCGAAGACGCTGCGTCCCTCCTCGGCGTCGCGCGCGGTGGCGGTCCAGTACAGGTAGATCATCAAATCGGCCACTGCCGTGGGCGGCAGCAACGTCTCGTACCTGCCCGCCGGCAGGTCGATCCGGGTCGCCGACCAGTCCAGCCGCTTGGCCAGGTCCGCGTTCATCGCCTCGACGTCGATGTCGCTCCAGTCCCGGGTCTGCGCGCCGGCCCAGGCCGACCGGCTCAGGTCGCGGGACTTGGCGTTCATCTCCAGCCGTCCGGTGGGCTGGTCGTGCCGGCGGCGCAGGCCGGTGGAGGAGGCCAGGAAGATCGAGGACATCAGGTGCTCGGCGTATCCGTAGAGCAGCCGGTCGGCCTGCTCGGCGGCGGCGAAGGCCCGGCCCAGAGCCGGGGCGAAGTCGCTGAACACCTCGATGCCGGTGGCCGTGGCGGGCGCGTCCCAGTCGTCGGAGTGGGGGTAGGGCTCGATCAGCGGCGCCGCGTCATCGGCGGGTGAGGCGGCGCGGGCTGCCGCCTCGCTGGCCGCGACCAACGCGCCCAGCTCGTCAGGGTCGGCGATGGCCCGCGACACCGCTGCCGACGTGGTGCCCTGCTCGCCGTCCACCATCGAGATGACGGTGAGCTTGCGCGAATGCGTCTGGCCGTTGGTGGTGAGGCTGTTGCCCGCCCAGCGCAGGTTCGCGCCGGTCAGCTCCTCACCGATCACCACGCAGCCGGACACGCTGGACAGCGCCAGCGCCTGCTCGACCAGCTGCTGGATGGTGGTCCCGCCGGCTTCGGTGGTGCTGGTCATCATCGGCCGCCCTCGGTCACGGTGTTGAGAACATTGACATCGCGAAACAGCGCCGACGGGCAGCCGTGGGACACCGCGGCCACCTGTCCGGGCTGGCCCTTGCCGCAGTTGAAGGCGCCACCCAGCACGTAGGTCTGCCGGCCGCCGACAGCCTCCATCGAGCCCCAGAACTCGGTGGTGCTCGCCTGGTAGGCCACATCGCGCAGCTGACCGGCCAGCCGGCCGTTGGAGATCTTGAAGAACCGCTGGCCGGTGAACTGGAAGTTGTAACGCTGCATGTCGATCGACCAGGACTTGTCGCCCACCACGTAGATGCCGCGCTCGACGCCGCCGATCAGGTCC
The DNA here is from genome assembly GCA_036399055.1 of Jatrophihabitans sp. Lineage (NCBI taxonomy): Bacteria > Bacillati > Actinomycetota > Actinomycetes > Jatrophihabitantales > Jatrophihabitantaceae > Jatrophihabitans > Jatrophihabitans sp. The sequence goes on along the minus strand of DASWNX010000015.1, from coordinate 45,433 downwards.
TCGGTGGAGCGGGAGTCCGGGCTCGGCTGCAGCGACACGTTCGCCATGCGCTGCAACGGGATGTGACCCGGGGAGTCGGCGAAGGCGCATCCGTTGGAGCGGCCCAGCCCCTTGGCCGCCGCCATCTGCCGGTTCAGCTGGTACCCGACCAGGACGCCGTCGGAGATGATGTCGAAGTCCGCGGTGGCCACCCCCTCGTCGTCGTAGCCGATGCTGGACAGGCCGTGCGGCACGGTGCGGTCACCGGTCACGTTCATGACCGGGCTGCCGTAGCGCAGGCTGCCGAGCTTGTCGAAGGTGGCGAAGGAGGTTCCGGCGTAGGCCGCCTCGTACCCCAGCGCCCGGTCCAGCTCGGTGGCGTGGCCGATCGACTCGTGGATGGTCAGCCACAGGTTGGACGGGTCGACCACCAGGTCGTAGCGGCCCGGCGCCACCGAGGGGGCCTTGACGTGCTCGGCCAGCAGCTCCGGCAGCTCGGTCAGCTCGGCCTCGAAGTCCCAGCCGGCGCCGGTCAGGTACTCCCAGCCGCGTCCGGCCGGCGGCGCCAGGGTGCGCATCGAGGAGAACCCGCCGTTGGCCCGGTCGACCTGCACCGCGGTGAGCTGCGGGTGCATCCGCACCCGTTGCTGGGTGGTCGTGGTGCCGGCGGTGTCTGCGTAGAACTTGTTCTCCAGCACCTGCATGAGGCTGGCGTCGACGTGGTCCACCCCGGCCGCGCCGCGCAGCAGGTCAGACAGCTCCGCCAGCCTGGCGAGCCGCTCGGCCGGCGCGACCTCGAAGGGGTTGAGGTCATAGGCAGAGACCCAGCTGGCATCGGGGTACGCCGGCTCGTCGGCCAGTTCGACGGGGTCCGAGCTGAGCACCCGGCTCAGCTTCGCGGTGGCCACCGCCTGCTCGGCCAGCCGGGCGGCGGCCTCGGGCGTGCGGTCGATGCCGCTGGCGAAACCCCAGGCGCCCTCGTGCACGACCCGGACCGCCAGGCCTAGGTTCTCGTCATCGGAGCTGGAATCGAGTTGGCCGTCGCGCAGTGCCAGCGAGGCCACCCGGACGCGCTCAAGCCGGAAGTCGGCGTGGGAAGCCCCGAGCTGGCGGGCCCGGCTGAGCGCCGCGTCCGCGAGGCTTGAGGTCGGCAGTGCGAGAAACGCGGCGTCGATGCTGGCCATGAGAACCGATAGTAGAGGCAGCCGCACTTGCCACCGGTCTCGCGTTGCCCGCCCCAGAAAGCTACGGTAGCGTAGGTTACGCATCAGTAACATGCTCCGGCAGGAGGTCCGGCGATGACCACGGTGACGCCCCGCACGCTTGAGCTGCACGGTCATCCGCTCAGCTACGCCGACGTCGGCGCCGGGCCTGCCGTGCTGTTCGTCCACGGCCTGCTGGGCTCGCACCAGCACTGGGCGCATCTGATGCAGACCCTGGCCGCCGAGCGCCGGTTGATCGCGCCGGACCTGTTCGGCCACGGCGCCTCGGCCAAACCGGTCGGCGACTACTCCCTCGGCGCCCACGCCGCGACCCTGCGCGACCTGCTTGACCGGCTCGAGGTCGCAGAGGTGACGTTGGTCGGGCATTCCCTGGGCGGCGGCATCGCGATGCAGTTCAGTTACCTGTTTCCCGAACGGGTGAAACGGCTGGTGCTGGTCAGCAGCGGCGGCCTCGGGCGTGAGCTGAGCCCGCTGCTGCGAGCGGCCGCGCTACCCGGCGCCGAGCTGGTGCTGCCGGTGATCACCTCGCGCTGGCTGCGACAGCGGACCGCGACGCTCGCCGGCGGGCTGGCCCGGCTGGGCGTCAGGGCAAGCGCGGATGTGAGCGAGGCTTGGCGGGGCCTGGGCTGCCTCGACGAGGCCGAGGGTCGGCGCGCCTTTCTGGCCACCCTTCGATCGGTCATCGACCCCGGCGGGCAGACCGTGACGGCCTGGGACCACCTGCCGATGGCCGCCAGCGTGCCGACGATGCTGGTCTGGGGCGCCAAGGACCGGATCATCCCGTCCTGGCATGCCCTCAGCGCGCGAACCGGCTTTCCCGGTTGCCGGGTCGAGATCTTCCAGCGGGCCGGGCACTTTCCGCATCTGGCCGAGCCCGAGCGGTTCGCCGCGCTGCTCCAGGAGTTCATCGCCGACCCCGACGCCTGACACAATTCCCGGCGTGAGCGAGCTACGCCTGGAGCTGATGGCCGAAGCCCACCTCGACGACTTCGAGGGACTGCTCGACGACCCGGACGTGCTGAGGTTCACCCGGCTGCCTGATCCGCCGGCGCCGGGCTTCTCCCGCGAGTGGTACGCCCGCTACCAGGCCGGCCGGCAGGACGGCAGCCGGCAGGCGTTCGCGGCGGTGGCGCCCGACGGGACCTTCCTCGGGGTCGCCCTTGCCCCGCACATCGACGCCGAAGCCCGCGAGATGGAGCTGGGCTACCTCGTCGCCCCGGCCGCCCGGGGCCGGGGCGTGGGCACCGAGATGCTGCGGCAGCTGACTGCGTGGGCCTTCGCCGAGGGCCAGGCGCTGCGGGCCACCCTGCTCATCGACGTGGCCAATGTGGCCTCGCAGGTGGTCGCCACCCGGGCCGGATACCTCTTGGAGGGCGTGCTGCGATCCACCTACTTCAAGCAGGGCGCCCGGTCCGACGTCCAGATCTGGTCTCGGCTGCCCACCGACTCCTGAGCGAGGCCGGGCTCAGCCGACCGTCCGCTCCAACGCGGTCAACTCGTCCTCGAGGTAGCCGAGCATCCGCTGCAGGTGCGGGATCGTGCGCCGGCAGCCGGTCAGGCCGAAGGAGATCTCACCGGCGTAGCTGGTGCAGGTGATGTTCAGCGCCTGCCCGTGATAGGGGATGGACAGCGGGTAGATGCCGGCCAGCCGGGCGCCGTTGAGATAGAGCGGGGTCCGCGGGCCCGGCACGTTGGAGATGATCAGGTTGAAGGGCGGCCTGAGCAGCTCGGCGTAACCGGGAACCGACTGCAGCATCAGCGGGCTCATGCCCAGGCCGGTCATCGCCAGGATCTGCAGCGGAGTCATCTCCGCCAGCGCCTGCTTGCCCTGGCTCATCGAACGCTGCACCGTGCTCAACCGGTCAGCGGGCTCGGTCAACTGGGTGCCGAGGTCGCACATCACCGCGCCGACGGCGTTGCCGGACTCCTGCCGCCGGTCCCGCCGCCGCAGCGCGACCGGCACCATCGCGATCAGCGGTGACTCCGGTAGCGCGTCGAAGCTGCTCAGGTAGGTTCGCAGCGCGCCCGAGCAGGCGGCGAGCACCACGTCGTTGACGGTGCAGCCGGCCCCCCGGCGGATCCGGTGGATCCGCTCCAGCGGCCAGGACTGGGCGGCGAACCGGCGCGAGCCCGAGATCGGCACGTTGAGCATCGACCGGGGCGCGGCGAACGAGATCGGCGCGCTCTGGGCCTGCAGGCCCCGGTTGACGGTGCGCGCCAGCGCGGCTGGGATGCCGGCCACGTCGGCTGCCACCTCGCGGGTGGCGCGCAACAGGTTGGCCACCACTTCTTCGGCCCCAGGCAGCGTCGGGACCTCCGGCTGCGCGGGTGGCCGCGCCGGAGCGGGACGGTTGGCCCACGGTGGTGGCAGGTCGCGGGCGGCCGGGTCCTTGGTCAGGATCCGCTGCAGCAACCGCTGCGCCGACACCCCGTCCAGCAGCGCGTGATGCACCTTGAAGTAGATCGCGAACCGGCCGTCGGCCAGTCCCTCGATCAGATGCAGCTCCCAGAGCGGGCGTTGCCGGTCCAGCAGCGTGCCGTGCAGCCGGGAGCACAGCGCCAGCAGCTCCAGCACCCGGCCCGGCTGGGGCAATGAGTTGTGCCGGACGTGGTGGCGCAGGTCGAACTGCCGGTCCTCCTCCCAGGCCCACTGGCCTGCGCTGGCCAGCGAGCGGCGGGCCCGCTTCTTGAACAGCGGCGCCACGTCATCGGCGGTGTAGCCGGAACTCAGCTGCTCGAAGACCTCGGTGGCGCTGCCGAGGTCGGCGGCCGGCTCGAACAACTCCAGGCCGCCGACGTGCATCGGCGTCTGCGGTGACTCCACGGACAGGAACACCGAATCGGTCGGTGACATGGGCAGCAGCACGTGGCCGATCCTGTCACCGATGCCGCGCGGACGCGAAAACGCAGTCGGCCGGCGGATGCGGCGTCGGCCGGACGCCGGGGTTGCGCCGGCGGTTGGCGGCGGCGGGCGGGTCAGACGTCGCGGAAGGTGTGGATGCTGGCGCCGAGCAGGTTCAGCCGCTCTGCCAACTGCTCGTAGCCCCGGTCGATGACGTAGACGTTGCGCAGCAGCGAGGTGCCCTTGGCCGCCAGCATCGCCAGCAGCACCACGACGGCCGGACGCAGGGCCGGCGGGCAGATCACCTCGGTGCCCGACCAGTGGGTGGGGCCCTCGACGTAGATCCGGTGCGGGTCCATCAGGGTCACCTTCGCGCCGAGCTTGGTCAGCTCGGTGAGGTACAGCGCGCGGTTGTCATAGACCCAGTCGTGGATCAGGGTCGAGCCCTGCGCGGTGGCGGCGATCAGCGCGAAGAACGGCAGGTTGTCGATGTTCAGGCCCGGAAACGGCATCGGGTGGATCTTGTCCAGCGGCGCGTGCAGGGTGGAGGGCAGCACGGTCAGGTCGATCAGCCGGGTGCGGCCGTTGGCGGCCGGGTACTCGGGACTGCGGACGTGGCGCAGCCCCATCTCCTCCAGCAGCGCCAGCTCGATCTCCATGAACTCGATCGGCACCCGGTTGACGGTGATCTCCGAGCCGGTCACGATCGCGGCCGTCACCAGGCTCATCGCCTCGATCGGGTCCTCCGACGGCGAGTAGTCCACATCCCGCCGGATCTCGGGGACACCGTGCACGGTGAGGGTGGTGGTGCCGACTCCCTCGACCCGCACGCCGAGCTCGATGAGGAAGAAGCACAGGTCCTGCACCATGTAGTTGGGGCTGGCGTTGCGGATCACGGTGACGCCGACCCGTCGCGCGGCGGCCATCAGGGCGTTCTCGGTGACGGTGTCACCGCGCTCGGTCAGCACGATCGGCCTCAGTGGCACGACCGACGGGTCGACCTCGACCCGGTAGGCCCCCGCGGCGGCCTCGACCTGCACGCCGAAGGGCCGCAGCGCGGTCATGTGCGGCTCGACGGTCCTGGTGCCCAGCGCGCAGCCACCGGCGTAGGGCAGCTCGAAGGATTTCTCGTGGTGCATCAGCGGCGCTAGGAACATGATGATGCTGCGGGTCCGGCGGGCGGCTTCGAGGTTCATCCCCGCCAGGTCCAGCCGGGCCGGCGGCACGATCTCAAGGTCGTTGTCGGCGTTGAGCCAGCGGGTGCGCACCCCGATGCTGTTGAGCACCTCGAGGATCCGGTGCACCTCCTCGATCCGGGCCACCTTGCGCAGCACCGTGCGGCCCTCGTTGAGCAACGAGGCGCAGAGCAGGCCGACGCCGGCGTTCTTGCTGGTCTTGACGTCGATGCTGCCCGACAGCTGCCGGCCGCCCTCGACGCGCAGGTGCGGCGGCCGGGAGCGGCCGATGGAGACGATCTCGGAGTCCAGCGCCTCGCTGATCCGGGTCAGCAGCTCCAGGCTGAGGTTCTGGTTGCCCTGCTCGATCCGGTTGACCGCGCTTTGCGAGGTGCCCAGCGTCTCGGCCAGCTGGGCCTGCGTCCAGCCACGGTTCTTCCGGGAGTCGCGGATCAGCGTTCCCACCTGACGGGCGTAGTCTTTCGCGGCGCCTACTTCATCGACCATGCCAGTCACGATATCTCATATATGAGTTCAGAAAATCGCGGCTCGCTGGAGCGGCGGCGAGGATCCGTGACAGGATTCCAGGGTGAGCGAGCAGGATGACAGGCCTGCCAGCCGTGACCGTGACGAGCGGGGTCGCCCGCGCAACGCCCGGCCGCGTGACGCGCTGGGCAGGCCGCTGCGTTACGGCGCCGAGGCAGCGCCCCGGCTTCAGGAGAGCCCGTTCCGGTCCCCGGCGCAGTCGCTGGCCCAGGCGCAGCGGTTGCTGGACGCCGGCCGGCCGTTCGAGGCGCACGAGGTGCTCGAAGACGCCTGGAAGGCCGCGCCGGACGCTGAGCGCGAGCTGTGGCGCGGGCTGGCGCAGCTGGCGGTGGGACTGACCCACCACGCCCGGGGCAACCGGGTAGGCGCGCTGACCCTGATCGCCCGGGGCGCGGCCAATCTCGCCGCCTACGCCGACCGGCCGCCGCACCGCGTCGATGTGCCCGGCCTGCTGGCCTGGTCTGCGTCGGTGACCGAGCCCGCCTCAGACGCCGCGCCCGCCTCAGACGCCGCGCCCGGCTCGCCGCCACCACCCCGGCTCATCTCGCTCGGCTGAGGGCTCGGCTGAGGGCGCTCGGCTCATCTCGCTCGGCTGAGGGCGCGCTCAGAACAGGGTCGGCTCGTCGGCCGGCAGCGCGCCTTCCAGTTGCAGCATCCGCCGCTTGGTGGCCACCCCGCCGTTGGCCGAGAAGCCGTGCATCGAGCCGTCGGCTGCCAGCACCCGGTGGCAGGGGACGATGATCGGGCAGGGGTTGTGCCCCAGGGCCCGGCCGACGGCGCGAGCCGCGCCCGGCAGCCGCAACTCGGCCGCGATCGCCCCGTAGGACAGCGTCGTCCCGGGCAGGATGGCACGCGTCACCTCATAAACCGAGCGGTGGAAGCCCCCGACCCCGGACAGGTCCAGCTCCACGTCGGCCAGGTCGTCGCCTGAGCCGTCGAACAGCGCCGTGATCCGCTGGATCACCTCTCGCGTCGACGCCGGAGGCTGCTGCTCAACGGCGCCGGGCAGCCGGTCGGCGATCCGGCGGCGGGTCGCGGCGGGGCTGGCCTCCGGCAGGCTCACCTGGGTGATCCCAGCCTCGGCCCAGCCGAGCGCGCACCAGCCGATCGCGGTGTCGAAAAGGGCGTACCCGGCGGCAGTCATGACGGCTGCCAGCTTAGGTCCTCACCGGGCGGGTGCATGATTGGCCGGTGAGAGTCGTGAGAGATCCAGACCTGGCCAGGCGCCGGCCGACCGCACGGTGGCTCGCGCCGCTGGCCCTGCTCGGCGTGCTGGTGACCGGCTGCGGCGGTTCGTCCGGCCAGGCGGCCGCGCCTGCCGGATCGTCGTCCAGTCCGGCCGCGTCGGCCTCCGCTTCGGCCTCGGCTCCAAGCAGCAGGGTCATCGGCCCGAGCGTGCCGGCCTTCGCCTCCACGTCGGCCGGCACCCCGAAGGGGGTGCTGTCCAAGCCGGACTTCCTGATCAAGATGAACGCGGTGTGCTCGGCCATCGACGCCCAGCGCCAGGCACTGCCCAAGCCAGCCGGCACGACCGACTTCGCCACGATCAGGCTCAATCTCACCGGGACGATGCGGCTGGTGCCGTCGTTGATCTCCCACGCCGAGCGGCTGATCGCCCAAACCGCGCAGCGGGCCGAGCTGGAGAAGAACTGGCTCGCTCTGGAGCGGGCCGACTACGCCGCGGTCAAGCCGATCGCCGATCAGATGGTGGCCCACAGCATCGCCGGTGACGCGGCGAAGGTGCAGGACGACGCCTACGAGATGGCGAATGTGCCCAACCACAACAGCAGCCTGGTGACCTACCTCAACGACTTCGGGCTCCCCAGCTGCGCCAACCTGCACGCCTCGTAACCAAGCCGGCCGCCGGAGAGCTTCCGAGGTGCTGCGGCCCTCCGGGTGAGGCTGTCGCTGGCCAATTAACCGCTATTTGCACCCCCCGCCGCCTAGGCTCGGCTGCATGAAGGACTACGGCGCCGACCTCGTGGCAGGAGAACGACGCGACGAGCTCATCGCGGCACTCGTGGAAGCCAGGCTCTCACCCGCCACCGACGGCGTGGTCCGGCTGAACATGGACCTGCCGGAGAACTGCCCGTTGATCCGCGCCCTGATGCGGGTCGAGGCCGAGCTGATCCTGATGGACGCCGACGCCATGTCGCACGGACGCTTCGAGCACCGGACCAGCGACCAGCGCCGCGCCGACGCCTTCATGGCACTGGCGCTGCGCGCCGTCGACATCCCGGCCGACTAGCGAACCGAGCCGGCCAGCTGGGCGGTGAGGACTGGCCGGCCAGCTCACGCAGGGCTGAGGCCGACGCCCGACCTGGCGGTCGCGTTCCCGCCGCGCGGTCCGATCAGGTCGTAATACGCCATGCCCTTGGCGCCTGCCCGATAGGTCACCTGGCAGTGGAGGAGGTAGGCGTGACCAGGCCGGGTCCGAAACGGGCCGGGGCAGCGGCCGACCGCGACGTCCTCGAACTTGATGGCCAGGACCGTCACCGGAGGCGCGTTAGAGGCCGGGATGTAGAGCAGGGTTACCGGATAGCTCCGGCCCGGGTCCGGTTTGGCCGGACCGGATTTCAGTATCCCAAGCGTTTCCCAAGGGTGCCGCTCGTCGGCAGTGGCCGGCCGGTCCGAGACCCCCGCCACCTTGCTCGCCTCCGGAGCGCTGGCGACCGCATCGGCGTAGAGGCCGGGCTCGGTGAGATTCATCGAACCCACCGTCGTCCCGGTCGGCGTCCGCAGCGTGAGCGTTGCCTTGCCGATGAGGCGGGTCATGAACATCACCTGGCAGCGAATCTGGTAAGCGTGGCCCGGTCGCGCCAGGAAGGGCTGGGCGCAGCTGCCCGAGGCGACGTCTTGCACCCCGGTCGTCAGGACGCTTGGCGGGTTATCGCTCGGGCCCGCCAGGTAGCTCAGGGTGAAGGAATAGATCTTGCCCGGTTCCGGCTCGGTGCTGCTGGGGATACCGCCGCTGATCAGGCCGGTGTCCTTCAATCCGGCGGCCTCCCGAGGTGGCAGCGGCCCGACCGAGACTCCGGCCACCTCGCTCGCCTCGCGGGCGCCGGCCACTGCCTCGGCGTAGGCGCGCGCCGCTTTCTCCTGGTCCGGGCTCAGGGACTTCGAGATCGAGACTGACGGCGATGCCGACGCCGTCGGACTGGCTGAGTTCGCGGCCTGGTTCGAACGCCGGTCCCGGTCGGAACCGATTGCCAGCACCGTGCCCACCGTCAGCAGCGCCGCGACCGAGGCGGCCAGCACCGGAGCGGCCCACCGGGCGAGCGGGCGGTCCGAGCGCGAGCGGTCTGACAAGGCCGGCAGGTCCAGCGGCGGGGCCGAGCGGTGGCCGGCCAGCTCGTGGTCGACGGCCGAGTTGATCAGGTTCTTGATGGTGGTGTCGAGGTCGTTCATGACTGCCCTCCGAAAGTGGTGCGCAAGGTGGCCAGGCCACGGCTGGCGGCAGAGCGGACGTTTCCGGCTGACATCCCGGTCACGTCGGCGATCTCTGAGTCGCTGAGGTCGGCGAGAAAGCGCAGGGTGAGCACCTCGCGTTGCCTGCTGGGCAGGGCGGCCAGCGCCCGGCGGGCCGTCTCCTGCTCAGCCGTTCGCAGCGCCGGCTCGTCAGCCGACGGCGCGTGCTCGTCCTGGCGCACCTGCCCCAGCCAGGTCCGGGCCGTCCGGCGACGGCGCAGCGCCGACCGGGCGCCGTTGACGACGCTCACCCGCAGGTACCGCACCGCCGCGCCCGGCTCCGCAAGCCCGCCCGAGCTGCGGTACAGCCCGGCGAAGGCGTCCTGCACCACGTCCTCGGCTGAGCTGACGTCATCGACGAGGCCCTGGGCCAGCCGGATCATCGGCCACCACTGGGTTCGGTAGAGCTCGTCGAAGTCGCGGCCGACCACCGGCTCCGGCGCACGCCGGTCGCCGTCCCGCCGGCTCGCGATCGAGTCCATCACGCGCTCAAGCCCAGCATGGTCCAGTCCATCGAGGTCCACCTCATTCGCTCGCAACGCTAGTGAGCTATGGACGCCTGAGGGCGAGATTTGTTGCACACGACGGCAAACCGGGCGAACTAGCTGGGAGGGTCGCATCGAGGCGGTCACCGCGTGGACCCTGGCCACCCGGCTATGTAAGGTATGCCTTACCTAACCACGAAGGGGAGTCGATGAAGTCACGTTCGAAGCAGGTCGCGCTGGTCGCCTCGGCGGTCGCCACGGTCCTGGTGCTGGCCGGCTGCGGCTCCGACAGCAACGACGCCGGGGGCGACGACACGCTCACGGTCTACAACGCCCAGCACGAGTCGCTGACCAAGGAGTGGGCCGAGGCCTTCACCAAGGAGTCCGGCATCAAGGTCGAGCTGCGCAACGGCAGTGACTTCGACATGGCCAACCAGATCAAGCAGGAGGGCGACGCCACTCCGGCCGACGTGTTCCTCACCGAGAACTCCCCGGCCATGACGATCCTGGAGAACGCCGGCCTGTTCGCCGACGTCGACGCCGCCACGCTGGCCCAGGTGCCCAAGCAGTACCAGCCCTCCACCGGCAAGTGGGTCGGCATCGCCGCCCGTTCGACGGTGTTCGTCTACAACACCGCCAAGCTGACCGAGGCGCAGCTGCCGAAGTCGATGATGGATCTGGCCGATCCGAAGTGGAAGGGCAAGTGGGGCGCCTCGCCCTCGGGCGCGGACTACCAGGCCATCGTCAGCGCGATGCTCGAGCTCAAGGGCGCCGATGCCACCCAGGCCTGGCTGGAGGCGATGAAGACCAACTTCAAGGCCTACAAGGGCAACCGCGCGGTGATGACGGCCGTCAACGCCGGCCAGATCGACGGCGGCGTCATCTATCACTACTACTGGGCCAGCGACCAGTCCAAGACCAAGGAGAACAGCAAGAACACCAAGCTGCACTACTTCGGCGACAAGGACCCGGGCGCCTTCGTGAGCCTGTCCGGCGGCGGCGTGCTGAAGTCCAGCGACAACACCGAGGCCGCGCAGAAGTTCCTCAAGTTCGTCACCGGCAAGTCCGGGCAGCAGATCCTGCAGACCGGCACCTCGTTCGAGTACCCGGTCGGCAGCGATGTCGCGGCCAATGCCGCGCTCAAGCCGCTGGCCGAGCTGGAGGAGCCGGACATCGACGAGGCCAAGCTCAACGGCCCCGAGGTCGTCGAGATGATGACCAAGGCCGGACTTCTCTAGCATCTGCTCGTGCCCACCGCCCTTTCCCGACCCTACGCCGCGACCGCGGATCAGCAGCGCCCTGGCCTGCCGGTCCGCGGTCGCGGCGGTCGCGGCGGTCGGGGCCGGCCGGGCCTGCTGAGCGTGCGGGGGCCGCGTGGCAGGCGCCGAGCCCCGGTCGGGGTGCTGATCGCGGCGTTCGTGGTGGCGGCGGTGTCGCTGATCCCGCTCGGCTACGTCCTGGCGCAGACCGTGGCCACCGGGTGGGACCAGGCCTACGCGCTGATCGTCCGGCCCCGGGTCGGCGAGCTGCTGCGGCACACCGCGGCGCTGGTGGCCACCACCGTCACCGGCAGCGTGCTGATCGGGGTGGCCGCCGCCTGGTTGGTCGAGCGGACCGACCTGCCGCTGCGCCGGCTGTGGGCCGTGCTGTTCGCGATGCCGCTGGCCATCCCGGCCTTCGTCACCAGCTACGGCTGGGTGTCGCTGTACCCCTCGATCGAGGGGTTGAGCGGCGCGACCCTGATCACCACGTTCGCCTACTTCCCGTTCGTGTACCTGCCGGTCGCGGCGGTGCTGCGGCGGCTGGACCCGGCGCTGGAGGAGTCGGCCCGCTCGCTGGGGCACTCCTCGGCGCGGGTGCTGGTTCGAGTGGTGCTGCCGCAGTTGCGCACCGCCGTCCTCGGTGGCGCGCTGCTGGTGGGGCTGCACCTGCTGGCCGAGTACGGCGCGCTGCAAATGATTCGCTACTCCACTTTCACGACCGCGATCATGGAGCAGCACGAGTCCACCTTCAACGGCGCCGCGGCCACCATGCTGGCCACCGTGCTGGTCAGCCTGTGCCTGCTGCTGCTGACCCTGGACGTGCTGTTGCGCGGCCGGGGCCGCTACTCGCGGCTGGGCTCGGGCGCGGCGCGGCCGGCTCCGCGGACCCGGCTGGGCCGAGCGGGGCCGCTGGCCCTGCTGGCCTCGGCGGTGGTCTGCGGCGCGGCCATCGGGGTGCCGTTCGTGAGCGTCGGACGCTGGCTGGTGCTCGGCGGCGGCGATCTCTGGACTGCCCCGGAACTGCTGCCGGCCCTGCTCAGCACGCTCATCCTGGGCCTGTACGCCGCGGCGCTGACGACGGCGGTCGCGCTGCCGGTGGCCTGGCTGGCGGTGCGCCACCGAGGCTGGGGATCGACCCTGATGGAGCGCTGCACCTACCTCGCCAGCGCGATGCCCGGCATCGTCGTGGCGCTGGCCTTCGTGACCGTGGCGATCCGCTATGCCCGGCCGATCTACCAGAGCACCCTGCTGATCGTGGTGGCCTACGCGCTGCTGTTCCTGCCCCGGGCGATGGTCAGCCTGCGGGCCGGCATCGAGCAGGCGCCGCCCGAGCTCGAAGAGGCGGCCAAGGCGCTGGGCAGCTCGCCGCTGCGGTTGTTCGGCCGGGTCACCCTGCCGCTGATCGCGCCGGCCCTGGCGGCCGGCGCGGCACTGGTGTTCATGGCCGTGGTCACCGAGTTGACCGCGACGCTGCTGCTGGCGCCGACCGGCACCCGCACGCTGGCCACCCAGTTCTGGTCGTTCAGCTCGGAGATCGACTATGCCGCCGCCGCGCCGTACGCGATGCTGATGATCGTGCTCTCCCTTCCGGTGTCGTGGTTCCTGCTGGTCCAGTCGCACCGGATGGCCGGCCGGTGAGCGCGCTCACGGTTCGCCAGGTCCACAGCTCCTACGGCTCGACGCCGGTTCTCAAGGGCATCGACCTCGACATCGCCGACGGCGGCACCACCGCGATCGTCGGGCCGTCCGGATGCGGCAAGACGACGCTGCTGCGGGTGATCGCCGGCTTCGAGCGCCCCCACCCGGGCTCGGTGCTCATCGGTGACCGGCAGGTCTGCGGCGACGGCGTCTGGGTGCCCCCGCACCGGCGTGGCCTCGGCTACGTCGCGCAGGACGGGGCGCTGTTCCCCCACCTGACGGTGGCGCAGAACATCGCTTTCGGCCTGCCCCGCAACGAGCGCCGGTCGCGGGCCAGGATCACCGAGCTGCTCGAATTGGTCAGCCTCGACCCGGACTTCGCCGACCGCAGGCCCGATCAGCTGTCCGGCGGCCAGCAGCAGCGGGTGTCGTTGGCGCGGGCGGTGGCGCCGCGACCGGGCCTGGTGCTGCTGGACGAGCCGTTCAGCGCGCTGGACGCCGGGCTGCGCGCCAGCACCCGGGCCGCGGTGGCCGAGGCGCTGGCCGAGCAGGGGGTCACCACGCTGCTGGTCACCCACGACCAGTCCGAGGCGCTGTCCTTCGCCGATCAGGTGGGCGTGATGAGCGCCGGCCGGCTGACCCAGGTCGGGCCGCCGCGCCAGATCTACGAGGCGCCGGTGGACCTGGCCACGGCCGCCTTCGTCGGTGACGCGGTCACCCTGGCGGGCGTGCGGGCCGGCTCGAAGGTCGAGTGCGCGCTGGGCAGCGTGCTGGTCCAGCCGGCGGCAGCCGACTACGCAGACGGCGCCGGCACCGTGCTGCTGCGGCCGGAGCAGATCGAGCTCACCGACTCGTCGGCGGGCGGTGATGACGAGGCAGTCCTGGGCGTGGTCGAGGACGTCGACTACTACGGCCACGACACGATGCTGCGGATCAGGCTGGACGAGCCACGCGCCAGCGTGATCAGCCTGCGGCACACCGGCACGGCCGCGCCCGCTGCCGGCGCCAAGGTGGCACTGCGGGTGCGAGGCACGGCGCGCTGGTTCCCCGCCGCTGACTGAACGTCCTCCGAACCTGGCCCACGGGTGTCCCTGCAACTACATGCATCACAAGCGACGCGCGAGGATGGGATGCGGAACAGCTCCAGGGCATAGCAAGATGTCACGAACGGCGACAACCAGACCAAGGAGGCGGCGATGACTACGCGGGTAGCCATCGCCCGGCCAGTCCTCGACTGGGCGGTCACACGGTCCGGTCGCGATGTTGACGACCTGACCAAGAAGTTTCCGAAGTGGCACGACTGGACCGACTCCGAGCACGGGCCGACGCCAGCCCAATTAGAACAGTTCGCCAAGTACACCGGGATCCCGTTCGGCTACCTGCTACTACGGAAGCCGCCCGAGCTTGGCCTACCGATAGCGGACTTCCGCGAAGGTCACACCGGCGGCTGGGACGAGCCGAGCACCGCCCTTCTTGCAGTGCTGCACCAAAGCATCCGACGGCAGGACTGGTACCGCGCGTACGCGGAAGAAAACGGGCTGCCCGCATTAGAAATAGTCGGCTCCGCTGATGACAAGCCAATTTCCACAGTGGCCGATGACATGCGGGACCGCCTGAAGTTCCAGGTAGACGCACGCACCGGCTCCTGGGGCGAGATTCGTAAGCATCTTCTGCGCGCGTTTGAAGCGTTGGGCGGCCTCACTGTGGCAGCGTCCATGGTGGGCAACAACACGCACCGGCCGCTGGACGCGGATGAGTTTCGCGGCTTCTCTCTCGTGGACCCGCTCGCGCCGCTTGTGTTCGTGAACGCGGCGCAGACCCTCAACGGACAGATATTCACGCTTGCTCATGAGTACGCGCACGTCTGGCGCGGCACGAGTGGAATCAGCGCCGAGGACGTGCGCAGGCAGCCCAGCACGTCCGTAGAGCAGTGGTGCAACGCTGTCGCGTCTGAATTCTTGGTGCCAGAGCGAGATTTACGCAGCCGCTACGGCGGCGTGGCCGCGTTGCCGTTGGACCGTCGTTTAGACCGCCTAGCCGGGGTCTACAAGTGCGGGACGCTCGTTGTACTGCAAGCGATCCACCGGGCCGACCTTGCCCAGTTCCGAGACTTCGACGCGATTTACGACGCCGAGGCCGCGCGCCTGGCCACTCTTGCCGAGGGCCGTAAGCCCTCCGGCGGCGATCACTACCGAAATCAGCCTTACCGCGTCGGAGACCGGTTGTCCAAGGCTTTGATAGGCGAAGCCGTTGAGGGCCGTACCACGCTGGCCGAGGCCATGCGACTCATGAGCATGAAGTCGCTGAGTAACTTCGATGAGTACGCGCGCCAGCTCGGCGTCGCGTGATGCATCTTTTCGACGCCAACACCTTCATGGAGGCCCAGCGCACCTACTACCCAATCGACCTAATGCCCGGTTTTTGGGAGTGGCTCAAGGAGGCGCACGGCAACGGTGACTTGGCGTCGGTGAAGGCCGTGTATGACGAAATTCTGGGAGGAAAGAAGGAGGACGAGCTGGTCAAGTGGGCGAAGTCCATGCCCCCCTCTTTTTGGCTTCCTGATACTGCCGAGTCACTGGCATCGGTGAGACAAATCGGCGAATGGGCGACGGACCCGGCCCGTCCGTACAACGACGCGGCGAAGGCAGAGTTCATGGACTCTGCCGACCTCCGCCTCATCGCGCGGGCGCACGTCCTCAAGGCGACTGTCGTATCCCGCGAGACCTCGGCGCCGGACGCCAAGAAGCGCATCAAGATCCCTGACGTTTGCGCCGCGTTCGGTGTCTCCTGCTCTCAGCCCTTCCCGGTCTATCGTCTGCTAGGCATGAAGCCATAGACAACGAGGGTTCCACCTGACAGTTCGGGTGCCTCACTCACACATTTGGCACTCACCTGGAGCGGGGCCGGTCCGAGAGCGGGCTCGCGTCGTCGATCCGCCGGATGATCCGTTCGGCGCCGGCGCCGAAGTGGCGTAGCTGGGCCGGGGTCAGCGCGTCGATCACGAGTGCACGCACCTTGGCCACGTGCGCCGGGGCGGCGGCGACCAGCGTCGCGTGACCCTTCTCGGTGAGGATGGCGTTGGTGTACCGGCCGTTGTCCGGATCGGGTTCCCGGCGCACCAGCTCACGCTGCTCCAGCCGCTTGACCAGGTGTGACAGCCGGGACAGCGAGGCGTTGGTCAGGTCGGCGAGCTCACTCATCCGCATGGTGTGCCGGGCGTGCTCGGACAACATCGCCAGCGCGTGGTACTCCACGAAGCTCAGTTCGGCCGTCTGCTGCAGGTGACTTTCCAGCTCCCACTGCAGCTTGGCGATCATGCGGGAGAACGCCCGCCACGCTGTCAGCTCGTCGGGGCTCAGCCAGCGGGTCTGGACGTCCGGCTCGGTGCTGTGAGGCATCCCACCATCCTAGCCCTCACTTGATTATTCAAGTCAGGACTTCTAGCGTGAACTTGAACGTTCAAGGATATGACCGCACCGACAGGTTCCACGAAACCCGAAAGGCCTCCTCTGATGTCTGAACCCACCAAAGTCGCCGTCGTCTACTACTCCTCGACCGGCACCGTCTACGAGCTTGCGAAGTCGATCGTCGAAGGCGCCGAGAAGGCCGGCGCCGAGGTGCGTCTGCTCAAGGTCGCCGAACTCGCGCCCGCGGAGGCCATCGCCGCGAACGCCGGGTGGGCCAGCCACGCGGCCGAGACCCAGGACGTGCCGGTGGCCACTGCCGAGGACATCGTGTGGGCCGACGCGGTGATCTTCGGCTCGCCGACCCGGTTCGGCAACGTCACCTCGCAGCTCAAGCAGTTCCTCGACACCCTCGGCGGGCTGTGGGCCCAGGGCCTGCTGGCCGACAAGGTCTACAGCGGGTTCACCGCGACCGGCACCACGCACGGCGGCCAGGAGTCCACCCTGCTGGCGATGTACAACAGCTTCTATCACTTCGGAGGCATCATCGTCCCCCCCGGCTACACCGACCCGGTGAAGTTCGTCGACGGCAACCCCTACGGCACCAGCCATGTCTCGGGCCAGGGCGCCCTGCCGGTGGACGACGCGGCCCGCAACGCCGGTGAGTTCCAGGGCCGTCGGGTCGTGAAGGTCGCCTCCGCGCTCAAGAGCGGTCTGGCCGGCGCCGTCAGCTGACCTCTACAGCTCAGGCGCTGCGGCGTAACCGGATCCAGCGGTAGCCCCAGGCATTGAGCTTCAGGTGCGCCAGGTTCTTCGCCGGCGGCTCGTACTGGCCGTCGGCGAAGACCTCGTACGGCTTCTTGCCGGTGTCCAGGCCGCTCAGATCCAGCGTCACCGGTGTTCCAGCGAGGTTGTGCAGCAGCAGGATCGCGCCCTCAGGCGCGTCGAACCGGTGCGCCAGCACCGAGCGCGGCAGCGGGCAGTCGAGCACGCTCGGCTCGCCCACCCCGATCTCCGGGCACTCACGCAGCACCCTGATCAGCTCCTCGAACCAGCGCAGCAGCGACTGCTGGTCCAGCCGCTGGGACTCCACGTTCACCCGCTTGGCCGAGTACCCGCCCCGGGTCTGCACCGGTCGCACCAGCTCGGCGACCGGGGCGGTGGAGAACCCGGCGCCCCGGCTGGCGTCCCACTGCATCGGCGTGCGGACCGCCTGCCGGCCCGGCAACTTCAGGTCCTCGCCCATGCCGATCTCTTCGCCGTAGCGCAGCACCGGGGTGCCCGGCATGCTGAACTGCAGCGAGTAGGCCATCTCGATCCGGGGCCGGTTGCCGTTCATCATCGAGGCCAGCCTGCGGCGGATGCCACGGCCGTAGAGGCGCATGTCCTGCTTGGGCGCGAACGCCGCCATCACGTCGTTTCGCTGCTCGTCGGTCAGCTTGCTCAGGTCGAGCTCGTCGTGATTGCGCAGGAAGGTCGCCCACTGCGCCATCGCCGCGATCTTGGGCATGCTGCCCAGCGCCTCGACCAACGGCTCGGCCTCGCAGCGGGCCAGCGCCAACCACAGCTTGGCGTTCAGGCCGAAGGCGAACATCAGGTGGGCGCGGTCGTTGGGCCCGTCCGGCGCCGCCGCGCAGTACTTGGCCAGGTCATCGGGGTCGACGTTGGCCTCGCACAGCAACACCGCTTCGCCGTTGCGCCATTGGATGTCCTGACGCCAGTCGTCGAGGATGGTGAAGTCCATCGGGCCCGGGTTGACGCCGGGCACGGTCTGCTCGATCACGAACGGCGCGGCGTCGATCCGGAACCCGGAGGCGCCCAGCTGCAACCAGAAGCCCATCACCTTCTTGATCTCGGCGCGCACGGCAGGGTTCGCCCAGTTCAGGTCGGGCTGGAACTCATAGAACCGGTGGTAGTACCAGAGCTTGGCCGCCTCGTCCATGGTCCAGGTCTCGGTCTGCTCACCGGGAAACACCATCCCCTGGCGGCGGTCCGGCGGCTCGTCCTTGCTCCAGACGTAGAAGTCGCGGTAGGCGGACTTCGGGTCGCTGCGCGCGGACTGGAACCACGGATGCTGGTCGGAGGTGTGGTTGACCACCAGGTCCAGCACCAGCCGGATGCCCCGCGAGCGGGCCTGGGTGGCCAGCTCCACGAAGTCGCCGAGGGTGCCCAGTTGCGGGTGGACGCCGTAGTAGTCGCTGATGTCATAGCCGCCGTCGAGCTTGGGCGAGGGATGGATCGGGTTCAGCCACAGGCAGGTCACGCCGAGCCGGGCGAGGTAGTCCAGCCGGCTGGTCAGTCCTGGCAGGTCACCGCAGCCATCGCCGTCGGAGTCCTGATAGGTGTCGACCTCGACGCAGTAGATGACCGCTTCCTTGTACCAGCGCTCTGACACCAGCAGTCCTTTCCACCCTTTGCGGGGGGTCGTGGACTGTCATTAGACCAGCCCCGGGCGCCGCAGTCGGTCACCGTTGAGACTTCATCGCGCAGTCGCATGGCCGCTGCTGGGATCCCTGACCCCCCGCCGAGGGGCTCCCCGGCGCGCCTCTGCTCAACGGCCTATGACCCTGCACCTGCCTGGTCAGGCGACGTCGCCAGCCCTGCCTATCGGCGCTTCCGGCGGTTGGGAAGGTCACCTTTCGGCTGTCAGTCCCGGCCATTCCCGGTGCCCGCAATGACCGTAGGTTAAGTTGTTGCTAAATACTATCTAAGGATGCATGCATAGTGACTTTTTCCCGGGCTAGTGACGGTGTCCGCCAGTCGTCCCTGCCGAAGGGGCTGGCTGCCATCGGGGCCTTTGTGCTGCTGGCCGGAGCCCTCGCCGGTTGCGGGTCCGCCGAGACCCGGTCAGCCTCAGACACCATGTCGCCGCAGTCGACGGCGACCAGCTCGCTGTCTCCGAGTGCGAACTCGAGTGCGTCGCAGGCTGAAGCTGCCGCGGCGAGCCGAGCCGCTGCAGGCCTGGCGTCGCAGTCTGCCGTAGCCCGACTGGCTGCCGTCGCCTCGAAAGCTGCCGCCGCCGCTCGCTCTGCTACGGCATCCCGGTCAGCTGCCGCCTCGAAAGCCGCGGCTCAGCAGGCTGCTTCCGCTGCCGCCTCTAGATCTGCCGCGGCATCGCGGTCCGCTGAGGCGTCGCGATCGGCTGAGGCGTCGCGATCGGCCGCTCAGCAGGCAGCGCCTCCGGCGCCGGCTTCCTGTGAGCCCGGGTACAGCCCGTGCATCCCGTCCGGTTCGGGCGACGTCGACTGCGCTAGCGGGTCCGGAAACGGGCCCCGCTATGTGCGCGGGCCGGTTCAGGTGACTGGAGGCGATCCCTACGGCCTTGACCGTGACGGTGACGGAGTCGGCTGCGAATAACCGCTGACCCGACGCCGCGAGGGGCTACCAGCTCAGGAGCCGACGATCGGGGCGATAATGCCTGGATGAGCCAGCCCCCAGGGCACGCCACCCCAAGGTGCCCGACGGCAGTGCAGACAGCGGCGGCCGTGCGGCGGGGCGAGCTGTCCGCGCGCGCCGCGACCCAGCACGCGCTGGCACGCATCGCCGAACGGGACGCCGACATCCGAGCCTTCCGGGTCGTTCGCCAGGACCGGGCGCTGGCCGAGGCGGAGCAGGTCGACGCCCACCCCGACCGGGCGCGGATGCCGCTGGCGGGCGTGCCGCTGGCCGTCAAGGACAACGTCGCGGTGGCCGGCGAGGCGATGCGCGGCGGATCTGCCGGCAGCAGCGACCACCGCCAGCCGGCAGACCACGAGGTGGTGCGCAGGCTACGGGCCGCCGGGGCGGTCGTGGTCGGCCTGACAAACGTTCCCGAGCTGTCGGTATTCGGCGCGACCGACTCGGCTGCCGGCATCACCGGCAACCCCTGGCGGCTGGACCGCAGCCCTGGCGGCTCGTCCGGCGGCAGCGCCGCGGCGGTGGCGGCCGGGATGGTCGCCGTGGCGCACGGCAACGATGGGATGGGCTCGATCCGGATTCCGGCGGCCTGCACCGGCCTGGTCGGCATCAAGCCGGGGTCTGGCCTGGTCCCGGCGAACCTCGGCGGCCGATCCTGGTTCGGCATGGCCGAGAACGGGCCGCTGGCCACCACCGTCGCCGACTGCGCGCTGCTGCTGTCGGTGCTGGCCGACCGACCGGAGCTGGCCGTGCCGGACCTCGATCAGCCGCCGCTGCGAGTGGGCGTCTCGGTCAATCCGCCGCTTGTCGGGCTCCGGGTCGATGGGCACTACGCCGACGCCGCCCGGGCCAGCGGCGCGCTACTCGCCGCCATCGGCCACCAGGTGGTCGAGGCCACGCTGCGCTATCCGAGCGCGGCCGGGCCGGCCGCGATGGCGCGCTGGTTCGCCGGCGTCGAGCTGGACGCCCGCGAGCTCGCCGACCGGTCGCGGCTGGAGACCCGGGTCGCCCGGCATGCGCAGCTGGGCAAGGCCGTGCTGGCGCTCGGCGGACCGCGTCCCGGCGGCCGGCAGTCCTGGCTGCGAGCGGTAGAGAAGCACTTCGAGCGGGTCGATGTGCTGATCACCCCCATGCTTGCCCAACCGCCGCTGCCGGCGACCGCCTGGAGCGCTCGGAGCTGGGTCGCCAATGTGGCGTCCAACGCCCGCTACGCCCCGTTCGCCGCACCCTGGAACCTGGCCGGCTGGCCGGCGATGGCGGTGCCCGCGGGAATCTCGCCCAGCGGCCTGCCGCTGTCAGTGCAGCTGGTCACCCGACCGGGCGGCGAGGCCAGCCTGCTCAACCTGGCCGCCCAGCTGGAGCAGCTGCGCCCCTGGCCGCGCACCGCGCCGGGTTATCGATAAGCGGCGCAACCCGAGGGAGTCGACTGCAGTCCTAGTCGGGTAGCAGCGGGACCGTGAGACCCGGGTCGACGTCGAGCAGCACCCCGCGGGTGATGGCCGAGCTGCCGTAGCGGTCCCGCACCCGGTCCACCACCGAGTCCAGGTCGTGCGGGCTGCGGCGCTCGAACGGCAGCTCCAACTGGATGGCGTCGGCGTTGTCGAGGTTGCTCAGGGTCACGCCGATTAGCGTGATGCCCTGCTCGCTGATCAGCCCGGAGTTGGCCTGCAGCAACCGGCGCAGCGCGCTCAGCACCACGGCGGTGTCATCGGTGGCCGCGGCGAGGGTGTGGGATCGGGTGACGCGGTTGAAGTCGTCGAAGCGCAGCCGCAGCACCACCGTCCGGCAGAGCCGGTCAGCCGTTCGCAGCCTTCGGCAGACCCGGTCCACCAGCACGATCAGCCGGCCGTCGAGCTCGGCGGGTGACAGCCGTCGACGGCCGAGCGCGCACTGCGCGCCGATGGAACGCCGCCGGCGCCCGATGGTGACCGGCCGGGGGTCGCGGTTGTGGGCCAGCGCGTGCAGATGGCGCCCGGAAGCCGGTCCGAGCATCGCCATCAGCGACCGCTCGTCCACCTCGGCCAGCTCGGCGACCGTGCAGATCCCGCGATCGCGCAGCTTCTCGGTGGTGACCCGCCCGACGCCCCACAGCCGTTGCACCGGCAGCGGGTGCAGAAAGGCCAGCTCTGCCTCGACCGGCACGACCAGCAGGCCGTCGGGCTTGGCGACCGCGCTGGCGACCTTGGCCAGGAACTTGGTGCGAGCGACCCCGACGGTGATCGGCAGGCCGACCCGGTCGCGGACCGCGCGCCGAAGGCCCGCCGCGATCTCAGGCGCGGGGCCGGCGATCTTGCGCAAGCCGCCAACGTCGAGAAACGCCTCGTCGATCGACATCGGCTCCACCAGCGGCGTGGTGTCGTGGAAGACCGCGAACACCGCCTTGCTGGCAGCCGAGTACGCGCTCATCCGGGGCGGCACCACGATGGCCTGCGGGCAGAGCTGGCGCGCCTGCCGCCCGCCCATCGCGGTCCGGACGCCGAAGGCCTTGGCCTCGTAGCTGGCCGCCAGCACCACCCCGCCGCCGACGATCACCGGCCGCCCGCGCAGCCGTGGGTCATCGCGCTGCTCGACCGAGGCGTAGAACGAGTCCAGGTCGGCGTGCAGGATCGACGGTTCGACAACCACTCACCTAGAATCGCACAGGTGTTCGATTTAAGGTAGCCGCACAGGCGAGGTGTCCCGCCTGCGGTGGTCATTCCAGCGTGCTGAGCACCTCACGCATGTCCTCATAGGTGTCGGCCACACCTGGCTCGGCCAGCCGGAAGCGTTCCAGCCGGACGCCGACCAGGTGCCGGGCGAGATAGAACCGCGCCCGCAGCTCGTCGCCGGCGGTGGCCGGCAGTGGGCCGTAACCGTTGAAGAACGCCGCGCGCTCGGCGCCCTCTCGCTGGATCGCGCGATAGATCGTCCAGTCGGCAAGCGGGTCGCCCCACCAGCCCCGGTCGCAGTCCACCACGCCGGTGATCGTCGGCTCCGCGGCGGCCGGGTCGAGCAGCACGTTGACGGTCCACAGGTCACCGTGCAGCAGCCGGGGCTCGCTGATCTCATCGAGCACGGCGTGGCGCCGGGCTGCCGCGCCGGCCAGCCGGCGCACGTCCTCGGCGTCCAGGCCGGCGTCTTCCAGGTCGGCTGCCGCGTCGGTGAAGTAACCGATCAGCGCCTGGCTCCAGGTGTCGTACGCCGGGCCGGCGACCGGGCCGAACCGCTCGCCGCGCACGTCGTGGACAGCCCGGGCGATGCTGCCCAGCTGGCCATAGAAACCCGCCCACGCCGGACGTGGATAGCCACCCAACCCGTCGGGCGCGGGCACCCCGCCGAGCAGCGTCTGGAACAGGTAGTCACGACCGAGCAGCTGATGGGTGAAGTCGACCGCCAGCGTGCGCGGCAGCAGCTCGCCGAAGCCGGCGAGGTAGGGGACGGTGGCGTGCTCGTTGCGCATCAGCTCGCGCTCGATGCGGAACTGCCGGGCAGGCTCGGGCGCGACCCGCAGGATGACCGGCGCGCGGCCGTCCAGCTCCACCCGGTAGGTGCTGTTGTAGGCGCCGAGGCCGAGCTCGACGGCGGCGCTGACACCGACGTCGGCGCCGAACGCGCGGCGGCACATCGCCACGACCTGGTCGGCCGTCACCGACTGCTGAAAGGCCTCCGGCGCGCGTTCGACAGGGCTGAAGTCCACCAGTCGCCCTTCTTCTCAAGATCCGATCGACCCGATCCAAGCAGACCGGGCTCGACCTGCCGCTCACCGCGGCTCGACCTGCCGCTCACCGGGGCTCGGCGAGCAGATCCAGGGTGTCCGGGCTGCCGTCGCCGGCCGACTGGCACGCGCACAGGAAGCCCTACCCCCTACTTCATAGTGGTGAGCGCCTGAGTCAGCTGAGCGATCTCCTTGCTCTGCGCGTCGATGATCGTCTGAGCGAGTGCTTTGGCCTCAGGGTTCTGCCCGTGCGTCAGTTCGCTCTTCGCCAGGGAGACGGCGCCCTTGTGGTGGGTGATCATCTGGGTGATCCAGAGCTTGTCGAACGCGCTGCCGGTCGCCTTCTCCAGAGCCCCCGTGTTCCCGGCGCTCATCGTCCCCGGCATTGGCCGGTCGCCGTGCTGCATTCCCATCGTCGGTGAGGGCACGGGTTGTCCCCAACCGGACAGCCAGCCCGACATCGTCGCGATCTCTGGCGATTGCGCCTTCTTGACCGCCGCGGCCAGGGCCTTCACCTTGGGATGGGTCGCCTTGGTCAGGGCTTGGTCTGACATCGTGACGGCGCTTGCATGGTGGGGGATCATCCCGGCGGCGAAGCTGACATCGGCGATATTGTGCGGGCCGGCGGCTGGCTTACCGATCGGCGCTGCGGCCGCGGAGCCGCCGCCCGAGGCTGATGTGCTCGTCCCGGACAGTCCCTCATGGTCAGCCGATGAGGCGCCGGAGTGGTCACTGCCGCACGCGGTGAGCAAGAGGGCGCCCGCGGCGGCGGCGATCAGAGTGCGTTTCACGGGGCCTCCAGGGTCACACTCGGTCCATACCCTCAGGAGGGTACTTACCGGAGACAGCTGATCGGCCCGGTGACGTACTCGTAGGGGGTATGCAGAGCTGGCGCGCAACCGCTTGACTCCCCTACCGGTCAGGGGATGAACCCCCTCTCGCAGAGCGGGTCGTGTTCGTCACGGCGCACGTCGGTCACCGCGGCTCGGCGGGTGGCTCCTCCTCGGCGCCGATCCCTCGTTGCACCCAGGCGACGTCGTGCCAACTGCCGTGCTTCCGGCCGACCCGCCGGTAGATCCCGGCGGGCTCGAATCCCAGCGCGCGGTGCAGGCCCTCGCTCGCGGCGTTGGGCAGGGTCATGCCGGCCAGCAGCATCCGGTAGCCGCGATCGGCCAACCGGGTGAACAGCGCCCCGTACAGGGCTCGGCCGGCGCCAGTGCGACGTAGCCCGAGTTCGAGGTAGACGCTGACCTGGCACGACCACCGGTAGCCGGCCCGGGGGTTGAACGGCCCGCCATAGGCGAACCCGACCACCCGACCGCGATCTTCGAGGACCAGCCAGGCGTGACTGCGTTGGGCGCTGGCGATGCGCTCGGCCATCTCAGCCGGGGACGGCGGGTCGGTCTCGAGCGAGATGGCGGTGTCGGTGACGTAGGGCCGGTAGATCGCCGCGCAGGCGTGAGCGTCAGACTCGCGGGCGTCCCTGATGAGTGGTTCACCGCCGGTCATGGCAGCGGCCACCCGCCGTGCACCCGGCAGCGCCGAGGCGTGGATGTGGTCTCATGCCAACGCGCCACGCTCGTTCTCTACCCGAACTCGCCAGCAAGCCGCCACGTCGTCGTCTTGTGCTCCCGGAACTCGCCTCCTAGATCAAGCCCCGCCCCTAACAGGGCAACCTTGGCCTTGGCATCGATCCCGTAGTCCTCCGTCGAGCGCACATCAAGGGCGAATGACTTGAGGCCCGAGTTGACGCGGGCCTCGGCGACCTCCTGCCATAAGGGCTCATGAGACATCCAGACAAGTCCTTCGGGCACCCGGGGTTGTCCAGAAGGCGTCAGCTCCATGACCGACATGACCTGGGTGCCGTAGGCCTTTTGTCGATGCGCCGAGGCCCCCACATCGACGTGGGTGGCAGTCGTGGGTATGCCCACGTCGGCTGAGACACCAGCGGACTGATCCCAGCCTTCAATGTGTTCGACGACTATGCGAGTGGCGCCCAGACTACGGAGTAAGCGCTGGGCTTCGGCCACCTTGTGCTCGAAAAGGAACCGATGGATGTCGGCCATCGGCACGTAGGTCTGCCAGTCGACGGGATGGCCTGCGTAGACAACCTCAGGCCGTGGGTGCCCAGGCGGAAACCTCAACTGCATCGCAAGGACGCGGTCGATCTTCAGCACAAGCTTGGCGGACGCGGTACGACGCGCGAGCCGACGATCGCGCACCTCGTCATACGCGACCACCGCCAGGCCACCGAAACCCCCGAGAATCAAAGGGGAAAGACGAAGGGCACGACTTAAAACCCTACTTGTCGTGCTTGGGTGCGGCACGGCCCACTCAGACGGATTGTCAACCATGACCAGCAGCCGTCGCTTGTCATACGGCAGCGAATCCAGCCCCTGAGTGTGCATCTTCTGCCTTCCTACCGGCCGGACTTGCTGGATTGAAGAATAGAACGTTTCGCCCACCGGTGTGAGGGCCTATCCGCGAGGCGCCTGATGACGGCGGCACGCTGGTCCGGCGAGCAGCAGTCGCTGCGCCAAGAATTCGGTTGCCTCATCCGCCGGCTGATGCTGCACTGATCAGAGGTCCCATCCCAAGGAGCACCAGATGCGCCAAGCGCTCACGTCCACCCAGCTGACATCTGTCGACCGACGTGAGGGCCTGACGCTTTGTGAAGAGACTGAACCTTGGGGTGGTGGCGCATGTTGACGCCGGAAAGACCAGCCTGACCGAACGGCTGCTGTTCGACACCGGCGCGCTCGATGCGATCGGCAGCGTGGACGCCGGCAGCACCCGGACCGACTCGCTGGCGCTGGAGCGCGAGCGCGGCATCACCATCCGGTCGGCTGTCGCGTCCTTCGTGATCGGTGACGTGGGCGTCAACCTGTTGGACACGCCCGGGCATCCGGACTTCATCGCCGAGGTCGAGCGGGTGCTCGGCGTGCTCGACGGAGCGGTGTTGGTGGTCTCGGCCGTGGAGGGCGTGCAGCCGCAGACTTTGGTGCTGATGCGCGCGCTGCGGCGGCTGCGGGTGCCGACCCTGATCTTCGTCAACAAGATCGACCGCGGCGGCGCCCGCGCTGACGCGGTGCTGGCAGGCATCGCCGACCGGCTGACGCCGCGGATCGTGGCGATGGGGTCGGTGACCGGGCTCGGCAGCCGCGAGGCTGGCTTTCGACCGTACGGCCAGGGTGACCATGCCTTCACCGCGCGGTTGCTCGATCTGCTGAGCTCCGACGACGACGCGCTGGTGGCCGCCTACCTGCAGGACGAGGCGGCCGTCACGCACGAGCAGTTGCTGCACTCACTCGCAGGCCGGACTCGGCGTGGTCAGGCGCACCCGGTGTTCTTCGGCTCAGCGATCACCGGCGCAGGGGTGCCCGAACTGCTGGCCGGAATCGCCCGCCTGCTGCCCCCTGCTGACGATCACGCCGACGGGCCGCTGTCGGGAACGGTGTTCAAGATCGAGCGCGGCCGGGCCGGTGAGAAGCTCGCCTACGTCCGGCTGTTCTCCGGTTCGCTGGGTGTCCGCGACCGGGTGGAGCTGCGTGGCCGTCGAGAGAAGGTCACCGGCGTCGGCGTCTTCACCAGTGCCGGCGTGGAGCCGCGGGGCTGCGCCGTCGCCGGTGAGATCGCCCAGCTGCGAGGGTTGTCCAGCGCGCGGATCGGCGACCCGATCGGGCTGCCCGCACCCTCAGCCGGCGCCCGGCAGTTCGCGCCTCCGACGCTGGAGACCGTGGTAGAGCCGGTAGATACAGCTGACAAGGGTTCTCTGTATGCCGCGCTCGCGCAGCTCGCCGAACAGGACCCGCTGATCGGGTTGCGCCGGGACGAGCTGCGCGGCGAGGTCTCGCTGTCGCTGTACGGCGAGGTGCAGAAGCAAGTCATATCAGCAACGTTGGAAAGGGAGTTCGCCGTCAAGGCGTGCTTTCGCCAGACGAGGGTGATCTGCGTCGAGCGCCTGGTCGGTAGCGGCGCGGCTGTGGAGTTCATCGATGTCGCGCCGAACCCGTTCCTGGCGACGGTCGGCCTGCGGGTCGAGCCGGCCGCGGTCGGCGCCGGCGTGCGCTACCGGCTCGAGGTGGAACTCGGGTCGATGCCGTACGCGTTGATGCGCGCGATCGAGGAGACCGTGCGCCTGACGCTGCGGCAGGGCCTGTACGGCTGGGAGGTTCCCGATTGCGTGGTGACGCTGACGCACACCGGGTACTGGCCGCGGCAGAGCCACATGCACGGCAGCTTCGACAAGAGCATGTCGAGCACGGCGGGTGACTTTCGGAACCTGACGCCACTGGTGCTGATGCAGGCGCTGCGGCAGGCGGGCACCAGGGTGTGCGAGCCGGTGCACGCCTTCACCCTGGAGGCGCCGACGGCCAGCTATGGCGCGGTGCTGCCGGTGCTCGGCCAGCTGGGAGCGGTTCCGTCAGCGCCTTCTTCGCACGGCAGGACGTACCTGCTGACTGGTGTTATCCCGGCCGCCCGGGTGCACGAGCTGCAGCAGCGCCTTCCCGGGCTGACAGGTGGCGAGGGCGTGCTGGAATCGGCTTTCTCGCACTACGCAGTGGTTGAGGGTTTTCCGAGCCGGCCGCGGACCGACGCCAACCCACTGGACCGGGCTGTCTACCTGCTGCACGTCCAGCGGCGGGTGTGAGCTGTGTGCGCCATAGTTTCAGCTCCCCTTCAGGGAGTCTCCGTCAACGCCGATGCCTGCCACTGCTCTCGGGTGATCGCGTACTCGACTTCGCCGTGCTCGGCCCCGGGGATCGGCTCGTCCCAGTCGGCGTGGAAGGTGCGCACGTGCCGCAGCCCGATCGAGGTCATGGTCGCCCGGGAGGCTTCGTTGACTGCCATCGTCTCGGCGAAGATCCGGCGCAGCCCCAGGTCGGTGAAGCCGTGCCGGAGCAGCTCGCGAGCGCCTTCGCTGGCAAAGCCCTGCCGCCAGTGCCGCCGTAGCAGCCGGTAGCCAAGCTCGGCCTGGCCCTCGACCGGCCCCTGGTCCGCGCGCTGCGGCGGTTCGAGGAGCCACCAGCCCACGAAATCCCCGTCGTGCAAGCCGACCCAGAAGCCCAGCCCTGGCACCAGCTCAGCCGCGGCTAGCCGGGCACGGTGGTAGCGCAGCACGTCGGCGCGGGTGCGGGCCGTGCCATTGCCGAGATAGCGCATCACCTCGGGGTCGGAGTCGAGTTCCACCTCGTAGTCCAGGTGCTCCTCGGCCAGCGGCACGAGGCTGAGCCGTCGGGTGCGCAGTGTCGCCTGGCTAGTCACTGCGTGGGATCACCAACGGTCCCAGTGCAGGACCTCGTCGAGCGGCTGCCGGGGGGCTGGCCGGAAGCTGGCGCCGGTGTAGTAGGCGGTGGGGATCAGCACACCCTGATGCAGGTCGTCGGGCAGTCCGAGGATCGTCGCGACCTCGCGCTCGTAGTTGAGGTGCAGGGAGGTCCAGGCGGTGCCGAGCCCGCGGGCGCGGGCGGCCAGCATGAAATTCCAGGCCGCCGGCAGCAGCGACCCCCAGAGCCCGGCCTGGGTGCCCTCGCCGAGCGAGGCGGTTTGGATGCAAGGCAACACCAGCACCGGCACCTCGGACATGTGCTCGGCCAGGTAGGCGACGCTGTCGCCCACTCGGCTTTGAATCGCCGCCCGCGCCGGGTCGTGGGCGAACAGCTTGCCGGCCGCGCCGGAGGAGGCCAGGTATTCCTCGGTGGCTCGGCGGTAAACCTCGCCGACCGCGCGCCGCTGATCGGCGTCGGTCACCACGATCCAGTGCCAGTCCTGCCGGTTTGACCCCGACGGCGCCTGCAGCGCCACCTCCAGGCAGTCCCGAATGAGCTCCCTCGGAACCGGCCGGGTCAGGTCCAGCCGTTTGCGCACCGACCGGGTGGTGGTGAGCAGCTCGTCCGGGTTCAACGGGATCGTGTAGGCCATGCGCGCATTCTGGCAGAGCGAACTGACCCGCCGCTTGGCGAGTCGTGAGGGTGGGGTGACCGACCAAGCGGGGTTTTTCTTGTCGGATAACGTCGCTCATGCGACGCTATAAGACATGATGACCGCAAGTGCCGAGACAATGACGAGTGCTGAGGCAGCCGTCCTCCTAGGGGTCAGCGTCCGGCAGGTTCAGCGGTTTGTCCAGGCCGGCCAGATCGCCACCCGAGGCGTCGTCGGCCGTTCTGCGCTGCTCGACTCGGCGTCTGTGCACCGACTCGCCACCGTCGGCAGCGCCCGCGGTCGCACCTGGAAGGCGAGCACGGTATGGCAGGCCATGGCGCTGCTCGATGACCGCCAAGGCTTGTCGACCGGACTCTCGGAATCGAAGCAAGCGCAGCTGTCGCACCTGCGTAATCGCCTGCGCCATCTGGATGCCGAGTCGCTAGTGCGCATGAGCCGCAAGCGAGCCAGGATCACCCGCTGGCGGGTCTCGGACAGCTACGTCCGCGCGGTCGGCAAGCGCGTCGTCGTCACCGCCGCCTCGGCCCTCGACAGCAGCGACGGCGGCGAGCAACTGGCCCGGTCGCTACGGCTGGCCACCCGAACCTGGGACGGCCAGGTCGAGGGCTACATCACCGCCGAGAAACTGTCGCAGCTGGAACGCGAGTTCTTCTTAGTTGCCGATGGCGGCGGCAACGTGACGCTGCGTGTGACCGAGGACGTCGAGACGCTCGTCGACCTGCAGCAGCCCTTCCGGGCCTGCCTGCCGGTGGTAGCTCTCGACCTCGCCGAGTCCACCGACGTCCGCGAGCGATCAGCCGGCCTACGCGCGCTCACCACCCTGATGGCCCGCGTGTGACCCGCCGCGTCGATGTTCTCACCCCGTCCTAGGGCTGGGAGCACCGCTTCGTCGCGATAACGGCGGAGGTCACTTTCGGCTGTCACAAGGCCCCTCTCAGCGTGTTGCGGCAAAGGTCCGATCTCGTTAAAGAACAACCCGGGGCAGACATTAGGACGGCATATCCACGAAGCGGGACAGGTGGCCCTGGAAGGCCACCGTCGCCTGCCCGGTCGGCCCGTTGCGGTGCTTGGCGATGATGATGTCGGCCTCGCCGGCGCGCGGTGACTCGCGCTCGTACATGTCCTCGCGGTGCACCAGCAGCACCACGTCGGCGTCCTGCTCGATCGAGCCGGACTCGCGCAGGTCAGACAGCATCGGCTTCTTGTCGGTCCGCTGCTCGGGCCCGCGGTTGAGCTGGGACAGCGCCACCACCGGCACCTCGAGCTCCTTGGCGATCAGCTTCATCGCCCGGGAGAACTCCGACACCTCCTGCTGGCGCGACTCCACCCGCTTGCCCGAGGTCATCAGCTGCATGTAGTCGATCACGATCAGCTTCAGGTCGTGGCGCTGCTTGAGCCGGCGCGACTTGGCCCGGATCTCCATCATGGTCAGGTTCGGCGAGTCGTCGATGAACAGCGGCGCCTCGGCCAGCTCGGAGGACCGCAGCGCGATCTTGCGCCAGTCCTCGTCGGTCATCCGCCCGGACCGGATGTCGTTGAGCTTGACCCGAGCCTCGGCCGAGAACAGCCGCATCATGATGTCCTGCTTCGACATCTCCAGGGAGAAGATCACCGTCGCGGCGTGCTGCTTGATCGCCGCCGACCGGGCGAAGTCCATCGCCAGCGTCGACTTGCCCGAGCCGGGCCGGCCGGCCACCACGATCATCTGCCCCGGGTGCAGGCCGTGGGTGATCTCGTCCAGGTGCTCGAACCCGGTCCGGATGCCGGTGCCCACCCCGCCGTTGGAGGTCATCCGGTCCATCTCGTCCAGGGTGCCCTCGAGCAGGTCCTCGATCCGGACGTAGTCCTCGGTGGTGCGCCGCTCGGTGACCTCGTAGATCTCGGCCTGGGCCCGGTCGACCACGTCGTCGACGGTGCCGGCCATCCCCTCGCCGCTGGCCGCGCCGTAACCCATCTGGACGATCCGGGTGCCGGCCTCGACCAGCCTGCGCAGGATCGAGCGCTCAGCCACGATCTCGGCGTAGTAGCCGGCGTTGGCCGCCGTCGGCACTCCCGAGATCAGGGTGTGCAGGTACTGATGACCGCCGACCCGGGCGATCACGCCGCCACGGGTCAGCTCGGCGGCCACGGTGACCGCGTCGGCCGGCTCGCCGCGCCCGTACAGATCCAGGATCGCGTCGTAGACCAACTGGTGGGCGGGCCGGTAGAAGTCGCCGCCGCGCAGCACCTCGATCACGTCGGCGATGGCGTCCTTGGACAGCAGCATGCCGCCCAGCACCGACTGCTCAGCCTCGATGTCCTGCGGTGGGGTGCGGTCGAACTTCGGGCCGGAAGTGTCCGGATCTCCCGCGATCGCACGCAGCCCTGGACCTGAAGTCACACCGTCACCCATCGTTTACAAACCCGTGTCGGGCAGGTGGTCAGCCCCACACGGAATTGGTACCGGCAGAGTCTGACAATTTGCTTGCACGCCCGTCACGCGCTGTTGCGTCGAGCCCGCGCTGACGTTAGAGACACCACCTCGGTAGAGCAATACAGCCTGTGCACACACCTGTGGAGGACCGTGTGGGCAACGCCGCTCACGGTTGTTCACGACCTGGGGACAGAGCTGTGAATAACTCAGCGGAAAAGGCTGAAGGGCCCGTGATTACTGGGCTGTGTTGTGCTCAGCCTGTGGATGAAAAGTAATTCTGAAGAAGGTGAGCGCTCAGGCAACTGTGAGCGTCGGGTTTACTACTGGGCCGAACTGTGCTCATGCGGTAACGCGGCTCTTACGTTCGGCTATCACATATCCACAGGCGGGGCGAGTCGAACAAGCCGGGGGTGGACGAGCCGCCCACCGATCCGGACCACCCACCGAAAGCGGCGCCGGCGTGAGTTCCGCCGCGTCCGTACGACGGGCATGCCAAAGGCCCGGCCCGCACGTGGGCGGGTCCGGGTCTTCAGCACAAGCGGTTTCGAGTCGTCATGCTCGCAGCCCAGCGGCCAGCGTGAGACGACTCGGGTAGCAGCGCTGCGTCAGCTCGACGCAGCGCGTCTTGCTACTTGTTAGGCGCGACGGTGACCGGCACGGTGGCCACCACGTCAGGGTGCAGCTCGATGGTCACGGTGTGCGCCCCGGTGGTCTTGATGTGCCCGGGCAGGTGCACCCGCTTCTTGTCCACCGTGGGGCCACCAGCGGCCTTGACGGCGTTGGCGACGTCGGACTGGGTCACCGAGCCGAACAACTTGCCGCCGTCGCCGGCACGCGCCCTGAGCGTGACCGACAGACCCTCAAGCTGGGCCTTGATCTCTTTGGCGTGGTCGAGGCCGCGGATCTCCCGCGAGTCCTGGGCGCGACGGATCTGGGTGATCTGCTTCTCCGCGCCCTTGCTCCAGTTGATCGCCACACCGCGCGGCACCAGGTAGTTGCGGCCGTAGCCGTCAGCCACCTCGACGATGTCGCCGGGGACGCCGAGGCCGGTCACCTCACGAGTCAGGATGATCTTCATAGCCGTCCTGCCCCTTAGCGTGCGGTCGAGGTGTAGGGCAGCAGCGCCATCTCACGGGCGTTCTTGACCGCCTTGGCGATCTCGCGCTGCTGTTGGGTGCTGACGCCGGTCACTCGCCGGGCACGGATCTTGCCGCGGTCAGAGATGAACTTGCGCAGCAGGGCGGTGTCCTTGTAGTCGATCGCCTCGATCCGCGAGGTCTTGAGCGGGTTGGACTTCTTCTTGGGCTTGCGTAACGGTGGCTTGGCCATCTTCGGATACTCCGTCTTGAGATCAGTGAGGAAGGTTTAGAAAGGCGGTTCGTCGGAGAAGCCGCCGGAGGACGAGGCAGCCGGTCCGGACGAAGCCCACGGGTCATCGGCCGGAGCCGAGCCGCCGCCGGAGTTGTCGGCGCCGAAGCCACCGCCGGAGGAGCCGCGCTGGGTGCGGTTCACCTTGGCCGTGGCGTACTTCAACGACGGGCCGACCTCATCGACGTCAAGCTCGATGACGGTGCGCTTCTCGCCCTCGCGGGTCTCGAACGAGCGCTGCTTCAGCCGCCCGGTCACCACCACCCGCATGCCGCGCTGCAGCGACTCGGCGACGTTCTCGGCCGCCTGACGCCAGATCGAGCAGCGCAGGAACAGCGCGTCGCCGTCCTTCCACTCGTTGGCGTTCTTGTCGAAGTTGCGCGGCGTGGAGGCCACCGTGAACGAGGCGACAGCCGCGCCGGACGGCGTGAACCGCAGCTCGGGATCAGCCGTCAGGTTGCCCACGACGGTGATGACTGTCTCGCCTGCCATCAGGCGCTCTTTCGGGCTTCGAGCTTCTTGGCCTGGGCCTTGTCCTGAGCCTTCTTGGACTTGGCCTTCTGTGGAATCGGCCGCAGCACCTTGGTGCGCAGCACTGACTCGTTGAGGTTCAGCTGCCGGTCGAGCTCGATCACCGACGCCGGCTCTGCCTTGATGTCGATGACGGCGTAGATGCCCTCGGACTTCTTGTTGATCTCGAACGACAACCGGCGCTTGCCCCAGACGTCGACCTTCTCCACCGTTCCGCCACCCTTTTTGATGACGGAGAGGAAGGTGTCCAGGGACGGAGCGATGGTTCGCTCGTCCAGCTCGGGGTCGAGGATGACCATGACTTCGTAATCGCGCATGGGATTAACCCAGCCTCCTGTGGACTTTGCGGCCACGGACGTTCCGTGGCAGGAGGGTGAAGCCGCCTGTTGGAACTGCGCGGGGCAGTTCGCGGGGGCGCTGAACACCTGACGTTCTGCACCCAGACAGCAACCTTGACAGGTTACCGGCTGGCCTGCGGGGAAAGGAAATCGGCCGGCTCAGCAGCAGCCGGGCTCAGCACTACCTGACCCGGCGCGCTCGGCGACCGGTGAGGTCAGTGCTTGGCGATGGCCTTCGCCTGGGCCGTGACCGGCTGCAGCAAGAAGGTGCGGGCGTAGAAGGCGGTCGCGCCCGACAACGCCAGGATGGCCAAGATCACCGCGAGGGTGGGCAGCGCGCCGAGGGCGGATCGGGGCTGGCTTGAGGCGAGCTCGGTGGTCCGGGGCGAGCTGGCAGCCTTGGCCGGCGCGGCGGAGCCAGCGGAGGACCGGCCGTCGCTGACGCCCGTTTGCTGTCCGGCGACGATCGAGCCGCGGTCGGCCGAGCCGGCGGCGGAGTCGCCGGTGGCCGGGACGAAGACGCCGCCGAGCCCGCTGCCACTGCCGTAGCCGTCGGGCACGGTGCGGTCGGCGACCGTCGGCCCGGTCGGCTTGTAGTTGGTGCCCGGGCCTTGGTTGCCGGCCGGCGCGCTGGCGCCCGGCAGGTTGACGCCCGGCAGGCTCGGCGCGCCGGGGACGCTCGGCAGCGCCGGGACCGTCGGAAGCGTGGGCAGGGCGCTGTTGACCGGTCCGAGCGCTCCGTTGACGCTGCTCACCGCGCCGCCGATCGCGCCGTTGATCCCACTGGTCACAGCGCTGGGCACCGCCGAGGCGGACAGGCTCGGCACCGGGAGCTGCACCGCCACCGCGCAGTTCTTGACGCTGCCGGTGATGATCAGCTTGCCCTTCTGGGTGTTGCTCAGCGTGCCGCCCAGGCTTCTGATCTGCCAGCTGAGGCTGTACGTCGCGGCCCGGGTGAAGGCGATCGGCGCGCCCGCGTCCGGGATGTCAGCGATGACCTTGGAGCTGGCCGGGTCGAGGGAGTTCGGGGCCGGCTTGATGGTGACGCTCTCGGTGGACAGCGCGGCCAGGGTCGGGTCGTTCTTCAGCAGCACCGTGGTGTTCGGCACGACCGCCATCGACCCGTTCAGCGGCAGCGGGCAGGACGTCGAGGACATGCCGGTGAGGTTCAGGGTGATCGGCGTCGGAGGCGTCACGGCGCCACTGGGGCCCGACAGCAGCAGACCGGCGCCGGAGGCCACGACCGCCGCGACGGCAAAGCCGGCGATGCGACGAAGGCTCATCAACACTCCCTACCCTGAGGCGGTCAGCGACCGCGCAGCGTCCTGAACGTCCGAAAAGCGCCATCCTAGCGGGTGCGCCACGACCACGCCGTCCGAAGAACTCAACGAGGCAGGCGCCCATTGGTCACGCACGCTGGCCTCAGCCGAACGCCGACCGGATTCACTCAGCGCGCAATGTTTCGATCGGTTTAGTTGTCTTGAGGGGCATGAAGGTCATTTCGCGGGCGGCAGCCCACTTCGAGCAGTTCGTGCAGGACTGCACGGACTCTCTGCTGGCCACCGCCTACCTGCTCACCAGGGACCGGCAGGCCGCCGAGGAGTTGGTGCAGGACACCCTGGTGGCGCTGTATCCGCAGTGGTCGAAGGTGGCCCAGGCGCAGTCGCCGATCGCCTACGTCCGCCGGTCGCTCATCAACCGCTACCTCAACCAGCAGCGGCGCGGGTCGGCTTCTGAGCTGGTCACCGACTTCACCGCCGCCCGGGCGCCCGAGCGGCGGCCGGGGCCGGACTTCGCGCACCGGATCGATGACCGCGACCAGTTGCGCCGGGTGCTGAGCACGCTGCCCGCCCGGCAGCGGGCCGCCGTGGTGCTGCGCTACTTCCATGATCTGTCCGACGACCAGGTCGCCGAGGCGATGGGCTGCCGCGTGGGCACGGTGCGCAGCCTGATC
The DNA here is from genome assembly GCA_036399055.1 of Jatrophihabitans sp. Lineage (NCBI taxonomy): Bacteria > Bacillati > Actinomycetota > Actinomycetes > Jatrophihabitantales > Jatrophihabitantaceae > Jatrophihabitans > Jatrophihabitans sp. Next base: position 9,774 of record DASWNX010000015.1, on the reverse strand, counting down.
AGCCGGGCACTCAGCACGCTGCGCGGCGACGCCGCCTTTACCGGCCTCGACGGCCACTCCGATCAGCAGGGAGCCACCCGATGACGCCCGACGAGCTCGACACCGCTGTCCGCGAAGAACTCCGGGCACAGGCCCGCCTGGCGCCGGCCTCCGCGCCGGTCAAGGCGCATGTGCTGCAGGCGGCCCGTGCCCTGACCATGGAGGACAAGCACGTGGGCGGCCTGCGGGCCTGGCTGGTGCCGATGCTGGCCGCGGCCGCCGTGCTGCTGGTGACCCTCGGTGTCACGGCCGGGCCGAAGCTGCTGCGCTCGGACGGCCCGGACCGCACCCCGCCCGCGGTCAGCTCGACGTCGGACTCACCCACCCCGAGCGCCAGCGCGACGTCACCGTCGCCCAGCTCCACTGCCAAGCCCCCGCCGGCCAGCACCGGGGCCGCTTCCGCCGACGCCGCGCCCAACCCGGCGCCCAGCTCGACGGCGCCGCAGGACTGGTACCGGAATCTGGACGTCAACGCACTGCCGCACACCCCCGGGCTGTGCCCAGAGGTACTGACGATCGGCACGACAGACAGGCTGACTGCTCGAGCGGTCTCGGTGCCGGGCGAGCCGGCGCCGCTGTGGCTGCTGCCGGTCACCTGCAACGGCATGACCAACGCCTCGCATCCGCTTCCGATCGAGGTCTTCCGGTACAGCCCGGACGGCCCGCGACTGGTGCAGACGCTGGCCTATGAGCCCGGCGACCGGCGCTCGATCATGGTCACTGCAATCAACGGCGAGGGCCAGAACCTCGTCCTCGCAGAGAAGGGCTACTCGCCGAATGACGCGCTGTGCTGCCGCAGCCTGCGGTTCAGCCAGGACTACACCTGGAGCACCGCTCGGTCCCGCTTCGTGGCCGGCCCGCAGGTCGACACACTGCTCCAGTGCACCGGTGACCAGCTGACGGTGACCAGCACCCCGTTGACCAGCCAGAGCGGCGACGCCCGCGGCATGCTGCTGACCTACGTCAACGACGGCAAGGAACCCTGCACGCTCACCGGCTATCCGGGCGCCGCGATCGTCGACGCGGCAGGCCAACCGCTGGCCGACGCTGCCCGGACCCCGGCCGGCGCCTTGGGCGGGTACACCTCAGAGGGCAGCGCACCCCGGGTAGTGCTCTACAACAGGCCCGGATCGGCGGTGATCGAGTGGGTCGCGGCGCAGCACGGCGGATCGCGGTGCCACTCTGAGGCCACGCTGCTGAGCACGCCGCCGGGAACCACCGCGACCAGGTCCTACGGCGCCCAGCCCCTGGTGTGTGACCTGCAGGTGCATCCGGTGGTGTTCGACGGAGACGGCAAGGGATAACCCGCCATCGTCACCCCGCCATCGTCACCCCGCCGTCGTCACAAGGTCTACGGTGAGTGATCTCAGGGCCGGACGTAACCTGGCAGGCATGGCTGACACCCTCGTCATCGGCGCGCACGTCGACTCCACCGACCCGCTGGCCGCGGCCGCCCAGGTCGACGCCGCCGCGGTCCAGTTCTTCCTTGCCGACCCGCAGGGCTGGAAGGCGCCCAAGGAGCACCCGCATGCCGAGGCGTTGCGGGCCACCGACCTGACCGTCTACGTGCACGCCCCGTACGTCATCAACGTGGCGACCACCAACAACCGGATCAGGGTCCCGAGCCGCAAGATCCTGGCCCAGCACGCCGCGGCGGCCGCCTCGATCGGCGCCAAGGGACTGATCGTGCACGGCGGCCACGTCGGCGCCGACGACGACCCGGCGGTCGGCATCGACAACTGGCGCAAGACCTTCGCCTACCAGGCCGACAGCGGCGGTTTCCCGCTGCCGATCCTGATCGAGAACACCGCCGGCGGCGCCGCCGCGATCGCCCGGCACCTGGACCGGATCGCCCGGTTGTGGGACGCGATCGGCGAGTACAACCCCGGCTTCTGCCTCGACACCTGCCACGCCCACGCCGGAGGCGAGGACCTGACCGGCATCGTCGACCGGGTCAAGGCGATCACCGGCCGGATCGACCTGATCCACGCCAACGACAGCCGCGACACCTTCGACTCCGGCGCTGACCGGCACGCCAACATCGGCGCCGGGTTCATCGAGCCCGAGGCGATCGCGGCCATCGTGCGGGCCGCCGGCTGCGACGTCCTGGTCGAGACGCCGGCCGCCGGTCAGGCCGAGGACATCAGCTTCCTGCGCAGCAAGGCAGCCTGAGCGCCAAGCCCCGCTGAGCACCGGCCCCGCTGTGCACGAGGCCCTGCTGAGCACCGGCCGAGCCGGCTAGCTGCCCGACACCTCGGCGTGCACGGCGCTGACCGCGTCGCCCACCGGCACGTCGCGCCGCTGGCCGGACTTGCGGTCGCGCAACTCCACCACGCCGTCGTCCAACCCTCGGCCGACCACCAGGATCGTGGGCACCCCGAGCAGCTCGGCGTCCTTGAACTTCACACCGGGCGAGGCCTTGCGGTCATCGAGCAGCACCCGCACCCCCAGGGACACCAGCTCGGCGGCGATCCGCTCGGCCTCGGCCACGGCGGCGACGTCCTTGCCGGTGGGCACCACCTGCACGTCGGCCGGCGCCACCACCCTCGGCCACACCAGTCCGGCCTCGTCGTGGGTCTGCTCGGCCAGCGCGGCGACGGCCCGGGTGATGCCGACCCCGTAGGAGCCCATCGTGATCGTCACCGGCTTGCCCTCCGGGCCCAGCGCCGTCAGCCCGAACGCCTCGGCGAACTTGCGCCCGAGCTGGAAGACGTGGCCCAGCTCGATGCCGCGGGCGATCTCCAGCGGCGAGCCGCAGCGGGCGCACCGGTCACCGTCGCGGATCTCGACCGCGCCCACTTCGCCTGCCGGGTCGAAGTCCCGCCCGCGCACCACGAAGGCGGCGTGCTTGCCGTGCTCGTTCGCCCCGGTGACCCAGGCGCTTCCCGACACCACCAGCGGGTCGACCAGGTAGCGCACCTTCAGCTCGGCCAGCAGCTGCGGCCCGATGTAGCCCTTGACCAGCCCGGGCGCCGCGGCCAGGTCCTTCTCGTCGGCCTGCTCGACCTCGACCGGCTCCAGCTGGCCGGCCAGCCGCTTCATGTCGACCTCGCGGTCGCCGGGCACGCCCACCACCAGCAGCTCCCAGCGGTCCGAGCCGGGCTGCCGGGTCTTGAGCACCACGTTCTTCAGGGTGTCGGCCGCGCTGAACCGCTGCGGCTCCAGCCCGTGCTCAGCCCAGTCCAGGGTGTTCAGCCGGTCCACCAGCGTCGCGATGGTCGGGGTGTCCGGGGTGTCGAGCACCAGGCTGGCCGGGTAGACGGAGCCGTCAGAAGCACTGCCGTCCTGCGCGGGCGGCCCGGCGATCTCGACCGCCTCGGTGTTGGCCGCGTAGTCACACCCGGTGCACTGCACGAAGGTGTCCTCACCCGAGGGTGTCGGGGCCAGGAACTCCTCCGAGGCCGAGCCGCCCATCGCCCCGGAGACCGCGAAGACGATCCGGTAGTCAAAGCCCAGCCGGCTGAAGATCCGCTCGTAGGCGTCCCGGTGAGCCTGGTAGGCCTGCTGCAGCCCCTCGTCGGTCAGGTCGAAGGAGTAGGAGTCCTTCATGATGAACTCGCGTCCGCGCAGCACGCCGGCACGCGGCCGTGCCTCGTCGCGGTACTTGGTCTGGATCTGGTAGAGCGAGAGCGGGTAGTCCTTGTAGGAGGAGTACTCGCCCTTGACCAGCAGCGTGAACAGCTCCTCGTGGGTCGGGCCGAGCAGGTAGTCCCCACCCTTGCGGTCCTTGAGCCGGAACAGCGAGTCGCCGTAGTCGGCCCAGCGCCCGCTGGCCTCGAAGATCTCCCGCGGGATCATCGCCGGAAAGTGCACTTCCTGCGACCCGATCGAGGCCATCTCCTCGCGGACGACCTTCTCGATGTTGGCCAGCACCGCGATGCCCAGCGGCAGCCAGGAGTAGATGCCCGGAGCGACCCGCCGGACGTAACCGGCGCGGACCAGCAGCCGGTGGCTGGGCACCTCGGCGTCGGCAGGGTCATCGCGCAGGGTGCGCAGGAACAGCGTGGACATCCGCAGCAGCACTAAGACTCCAAACATCGAGGCAGCTCACCCCACGGCGGACGCGTTCCTCCGGCGTGAGCGAGCCGAGAAGGGCAAGGTTACCCAAGCCCCGTGGACTGGCCGAGCCGATTACGGCCTGGCTGCCCGGGCGCCGATCAGCCGGTCGGCCGGCGCGGCGGCGAACAGCCCGGCCCCGGGGTCCGGCTCGTCCGCCGAGCGCACCACGTCTGACTCCGGGCGGCGGATGTCACGCACGATCAGGGCCACCAGCACCAGCAGGGTGGCGTCGCGGATCAGCAGCACCCAGGTCAGCCCCTCGTAGGGCAGCGCCTTGTTGGGGTCGCTGCCGCCGAGCAGCCAGAGCAGGGTGGCGATCCAGACCGCGATCTCGGTGGCCTGCCAGATCAGCGCGCTGCGCCAGCGCGGCCGGGCCAGCGCCAGCAGCGGCACCAGCCAGATCGAGTACTGCGGGCTCCACACCTTCGTGGTCAACAGGAAGGCGGTCGCGGTCAGAAAGGCCAGCTGCGCCAGCCGCGGACGGACCGGGGCGCTCAGCGCCAGCCAGCCGACTCCCGCCAGCGCGGCCAGCAGGAACAGCGCCACCGCCAGGCCAGGCGGTGACCAGCCGGAGTCGGCGGGGGCGCCGAAGGTGCTGGGGAAGTAGTGCTTGAGCATCGCCCAGAACGTGCTGGCCTCGGCCGGCCGGGATTCGGAGAAGGAGTAGAACTCCTTCCAGCCGGGGGTCCAGGCCAGCGCCACCGGCAGGTTCACCGCCAGCCACGCGCCGGCCGCCGCCGCGGCGGCCCACAGCACCGGCCGCCAGGTGCGGGTGCGGTAGGCCAGCAAGAACAGCGGCACGAACAGCAGCGCCGGGTACAGCTTGGCCGCGGCGCCCAGCCCGATCAGCACTCCGGCCGCGACCGGCCGGTCGCGAGCCCAGGCCCACAGCGCTGCGGAGGCGAACGCCATCGCCAGCAGGTCCCAGTTGGAGAAGGCGTGAAAGACCAGCAGCGGGCTGAGCGCCAGGATCGCGGCGTCCCACTGCCGGCGCGGGCCGGCGGCGGCCGCGGTCGCGGCGATCGTCAGCAGGCCGCAGATCGCCAGCAGGATGCAGGTCAGCACGCCGAAGACCAGGCCCTGATTGCTGCCCGGCGCCAGGCCGCTCTCGGCCAGCGTGGACCAGGCCCGGGTCAGCTCGCCGGTCGCCCACATGAAGCCGCCGGTGAGCACCGGGTACTCCACGGCGTGGTCGCGGTAGGGCACCGCTCCCGAGGACAACCCCTCGGCCCCCCAGAGCGGGATGACGTCGGAGTAGCAGGCGTGGGTGTACTGCTTAGAGGCCACCCACTGGCCGTCGGCGCACGGCAGCTTCTCGGCGTAGCCCAGCAGCAGCGTGAGCGCCCCCAGCGCCAGCAGCACCCGCAGCGGCGACCACCAGCCCGGGTCCAGGCGGGCATAGCGTCCCAGCGGGCCGCCGACCAGCGCGCTGGCCCGGGCGATGGTCGGGTCCTGCCTTGACGGCAGGGCCTCCTCCCACGCGGGCGGGAGCTCCCGCCTGTCGATCACGGACGTCTGGTCGGCGTGGACGTCGAGCCGGGTGACGCCGCGGCCGGGCCGGCTGCCTTGGTGGTGGGGCTGCCGCTCGGTGCGGGCGGCTGGCTGGACGCCGGGGCTGAGGAGGACGGGCAGACCGGCAGGCCGCAGCTGGTGCTGGGCGTCGGCGGTGGCGGCGGCGCGGAGGTGGTGGGCGGCGCGCTGGTGGTGGGCGCCGCGCTGGTGCTCGGCGCCGCGCTGGTGCTCGGCGCCGTGCTCGACTCGGTCGGCGACGGCGTCGGGGCGGCGCTGGCGGTGGTGGCCGACGGCGTTGGGTCGCTGGGCATCCCGATCTGCTGGGTGGTGGCCAGCGGCTGCACCGGCTTGCCGCTGAGGTAGCCGTCCATGAACGCCCTCCAGGTGCGGCCGGCCAGATCGCGGCCGTACTCGGAGTTGCCGTTGGCGTCATAGATCGGCTCGACCTTGTCCGAGCCCACCCAGGAGGCCGCGCTGACCTGCGGGGTGAAACCGACCGTCCAGCCGTCGCTGGAGTCGCCGGTGTCCTGGATGCCCACCGTGCCGGTCTTGGCGGCCACAGGCCGTCCGTCGGCCAGCGGGATCTGCGAGCGCTGAGCCACCTCCTGCATCGACAGGGTGGTGTCGTTGGCGACTCGCTTGTCCAGCACCCGCTTGGCGTTGTCCTTGTGCTGGTAGACCAGGTTGCCCTTGCTGTCGGTGATCTTCTCCACGAAGTAGGCCGGCCGGAACAGGCCGCCATTGGCCAGCGTGGCGTAACCGACGGCCTGGTCCATGATCCGCACCGGGTAGTTGCCGATGCCGACGTAGTTGTCTGCGTTGCCGTTGCGCATCAGGGTCGGCGCGCCAGGGTTGGCCCCGGACGCCGACTCGACGGCGGGGATGCCCATCGCCCGGGCGGTCTTGACGACGTTCTCCGGCTTCACCAGCGAGGTCAGCTTGCCGAACACCGTGTTCAGCGAGAGCGTGGTCGCCTCCCGCAGGCTGTACTGGCCGAAGTCGGGGTCCGTCGGGTCGTTGGCGAACGGCAGGTTGTCGATGACCTGCGGCGACGAGCCGTCGAAGACGGACTGGATCGTGTACGCGGGCCTGACGCCCTTGAGGTTCTGGGCGAGCGCGGTGGCGGTCACGTAGGGCTTGAAGCTGGAGCCGGGCGGGCGCCAGGCCTGGGCGTAGTCCAGCCCGCCTCCGTTGCGCCCGCCGTAGTAGGCGATCACCGCGCCGGTGTCAGGGTTGACGGCGACCAGCGCCGGACGCATGTTGCGCTGCTTGGGCGTCAGGTTGGAGTAGTTCTGTTTGATGGCTTCCTGGGCGGCCACCTGGGCGCCGCGGTCGATGGTGGTCTGAATCCGCAGACCCCGGGGGTTGATGCTGGCCGGGTCGACGCCGTCGGCGGCCAGTTCGGACTTGACCTGGCGCCAGACCAGGCCGAGCGGGCCGTCGAGCACCGAGCTGGTGTTGCGGGTCTTGACGGTGGTCGGGAACTTCAGCTTGTCCGCCTTGGCCTGGCTCAGCTTGCCGGTCTCGACCATGCCGCCGACCACGTACTTCCAGCGGTCCTTGGACTCCGAGGGCGTGACCGTGGGGTCGTAGTACTCCGGCGATTTGATCACCGTCGCCAGCAGGGCGCCCTGGGCGAGGTCGACCTTGTCGATCGAGACGCCGAAATAGGCTCGGGCCGCCGCTTCGATGCCGTAGGCGCCCCGGCCGAAGTAGATCGTGTTGAGGTAGCTCTCCAGGATCTCGTCCTTGGAGAACTGGCGGCTGATCTTCAACGCGATGACCAGCTCCTTGAGCTTGCGGCTCAGGGTCTGGTCAGAGTTGAGGTAGGCGTTCTTGACGTACTGCTGGGTGATGGTGGAGCCGCCCTGGACGGGCCCGCCCCGGACGTCGTTGACCGCCGCCCGCACGGTCCCCTTGACCGACACTCCCGGCTCTGAGTAGAAGCCGCGGTCCTCGGCGGCCAGCACCGCGTCGCGCACGTGCACCGGAACCTTGGACAGCGGCACGATGATCCGGTTCTCCCCGCCGTCGATGGTGGCCATGGTCGAGCCGTCGGCGTACTGCACGATGGCGGCCTGGTTGGTCTTGAGCTGCTGGGCGGTCGGCACCTTGACCACCGCGTACACGCTGACCGCGAGCAGCGTCCCCAGCAGCGCCAGCACCCCGAGCAGCCAGGTGAACAGCAGGCCGATCCGGCGCAGCACCCGCTTGCCGGGGCTCATCTTGGCCAGCCGGCGCTTCTTGGCCGCCCGGCGCTGCTTCCAACGGCTCGCTTGGCCCGCGGACGAGACCGGGCCCTTACCGGGAACGGACCGGGACTGCCCGGGCGCGGAGGGACCCGCCACGAAGAACTCCTCTACTCAGCACTACGTCGACAACTCAGCACTACGTCTCATCGGCGCCCCACCGGGGAACCTCAGCCGGGAACCTCAGCCGAGGACCTCGGCCAGGCGCCCCAGCCAGGCGCCCTCGGCCGCTTCAGCGCCGGCCAGTCGCGCGTGCGACTGACGGCCCGCTCACCGAGGGTACGGGGACCTCCTGGGCCAGAGCCGACAGCAGAGCCGTCCTACCTCACATCCAAGCTCTGACAAAGGCCCACCAAAGCCCCCGAACCCCGCGGCGGGGGGCCTGACCCGCCGCGCGTCAGATCCCGCTCAGGTTAATGGATATCTCGATCTGATGTATCGTCTTGATATATCGGCGTGTACCTCGCCGGTGCTCACACCGCTGGTTGCCAGCGCGTTCCCCGGACCCGGAGAGGAGGACGGCGACCATGTTGGAACTCCCCATCCTGGGCCTGCTCAACGAAGCTCCGATGCACGGCTACGAACTGCGCAAACGGCTGTCCACCCTGCTGGGAGCGTTCCGGGCGTTCTCCTACGGTTCGCTGTACCCGTCGTTGCGGCGGTTGCAGGAAGCCGGCTGGATCGACGAGGACGCGCCACTGGATGAATCGGCCGGCGGCTTCAGCGCCCGCTCCCGGCGCGGCAAGCGGGTCTACCGGTTGACCGCCGAGGGCAAGGAGCACTTCGCCGCGCTGCTGGCCGAGGTCGGCCCCGACGCCTACGACGACGAGGGCTTCGGCGCCCGACTGGCCTTCTTCGCCCAGACCCGCTCCGACATCCGGCTGCAGATCCTCGAAGGTCGCAAGCAGCGGATGACCGAGCAGGCCGACGGCATGCGCAGCTCGCTCGCCCGGACCCGGGAGCGAATGGACCGCTACACCCTGCAGCTGCAGGAGCACGGGCTCGAATCGGCGGACCGGGAAGTCCGGTGGCTGACCGAGTTGATCGAGACCGAGCGCCGGGGCCCGAACTAGCCCCACCGCCCCATGACTTACCGCCACGCCGAGTTGAGTACCAGCCAGGCGAAGCAACCAACAACAAGGAGGAACCCGATGGGTTCGGAAAACGCAACGTCGGCCGCCGGTCGCATCCGCGTCGCCATCATCGGCGTCGGCAACTGCGCCGCGTCGCTGGTGCAGGGCGTGCACTTCTACCGCGACGCAGACCCCGCGGGCATGGTTCCCGGGCTGATGCACGTCAAGTTCGGCGACTACCACGTCAGCGACATCGACTTCGTCGCCGCCTTCGACGTCGACGCCAAGAAGGTCGGCCGCGACCTCTCTGAAGCCATCGTGGCGTCGGAGAACAACACCATCAAGCTCTGCGACGTCCCCCCGCTGGACGTCCCGGTGCTGCGCGGGCACACCCTCGACGGCCTCGGCAAGTACTACCGCGAGACCATCGAAGAGTCCGACTACGAGCCGGTGGACGTGGTCAAGGTCCTCAAGGACCAGGCCGTCGACGTGCTGATCTGCTACCTGCCGGTGGGCTCGGAAGCGGCCGCGAAGTTCTACGCCCAGTGCGCCATCGACGCCAAGGTCGCCTTCGTCAACGCGCTGCCGGTGTTCATCGCCGGCACCCCTGAGTGGGCTGCCAAGTTCGAGGAGGCCGGCGTTCCGATCGTCGGTGACGACATCAAGTCCCAGGTCGGCGCCACCATCACCCACCGGGTGCTGGCCAAGCTGTTCGAGGACCGGGGCGTGGTGCTCGACCGCACCTACCAGCTCAACGTCGGCGGCAACATGGACTTCAAGAACATGCTCGAGCGCGACCGGCTGGAGTCGAAGAAGATCTCCAAGACCCAGGCCGTCACCTC
>DASWNX010000014.1 GCA_036399055.1 Jatrophihabitans sp. | reverse complement strand
CTTGCCGGTGACGAGGTAGCTGTCCACCTTGCTGGTGATGCACTTGGTCTTGGGGTACGCGGTGTGGCCCTCGCCGTTCCAGGTCAGCACCACTCCGGAGCCGAGCGCCTTGGCCAGCACCCCGGTCGCGGCGAACGGGGTGGCCGGGTCGTGCAGGGTGCCGATCACCAGGATCGGCGGCGCGCCGGGCGCCGACGCCGGTGGCAACGGATGCCCCGAGCGGGGCCAGGAGTGGCACGAGTACAGCGAGGCCGCCGCATTGCGTCCGAAGATCGGGTACTTCGGGATCCACCTGGCGGCCATGGTGGCAACCAGCTGGTCGGTGATCTGCAGGGTCGAGTCGTTGCAGTTGACGGCCAGGTTGGCGTCCATGATGTTGGAGTAGTGCCCGGTCTCCGGATCGCGTTCGAGGTACTCGTCCGACAGCGTCATGATCTTGGTGGCGTTGCCGTCCCGCGCCGCGATCAGGGCCTGCCCGAGCTCCTCCCACTGCGACTGGTCATACAGCGCCGAGGCCACTCCGATCAGGACGATGCCGCCGGTGGCCTTGCGGTCGCCGGCCGGGATCGGCGCCCGGTCGGCGGCGGCCATCAGCGACAGCACCGCCGAGCGGGGATTGCCCAGCGCCGCGCAGGCCGGCCGCTTTGCGCAGTCGGCGGCGAACTGGTCGAAGGCGTCCTCGAAGGCCTTGGCCTGCCGCTCGTCCACGGTCAGCTCGTCGGCGACCGGGTCCACCGCCCCGTCCAGCACCGCCGTCCGGATCCGGGTGGGGAACTGGTGGGCGTAGGCAGCCCCCAGCCGGGTGCCGTAGGAGAAGCCGAGGTAGTTCAGCTTGGTGTCGCCGACCGCCTGCCGGATCAGCTCCATGTCGTGGGCGGTCTCTTCGGTGTTGAAGTGGCCCAGGGCGGATCCGTACTTGGCGACGCAGGCCTTGACGACCGCGTCGGAGGCGGTCCGGGCCTGGGCCCGGCCGGCCGCGGTCCGGACGTCCGGGTTCGCCGCGGCCAGCCGGTCCTTCTGCTGGTCGCTGATGCACTGCACCGGCTCGGACAGCCCGACCCCGCGGGGATCGAAGCCCACCAGGTCGAAGTGGTCGAACACCGTGTCGCTCAGCGCGCCGACCAGGCCGGCGGCCAGGTTCACTCCCGAGCCGCCCGGGCCGCCGGGGTTCACCAGCAGCGAGCCGATCCGCTGGCTCTGGTGGTTGCTGCGGACCCGGACCACGAAGATGTCGGCGGTGTCGCCGTCGGGCTCGTCGTAGTCCAGCGGAACCGGGAGCTTGCCGCAGCCGAACTGCATGGACTTGGCCTTGGGCGAGCCGATCGCGGCCTGGAACTGCTGGCTGCAGTCGGAGAAGGCGATGCGGGCGGCCGGCTCGCTCGCTGACGAGCTGGCCGAGGCCGACGCGCTGGCCGCGGAGCTGGAGCTGGTGGCAGGTGCGGCGGGCCGCTTGGGTGAGCTGCAGGCCGCGCCGGCCAGCAGGGCCACTCCCACGGCGAGCGCGGACAGCCGGGTGGCGAGGCGGGTAGGCACCCCTTGAGGCTAACCGAGCGGCTCGCCCAACCCGGGGACGATGTCGCTGAGCTGGAAGTTCACCGGCTGCTCGAGCTGCTCGTAGGTGCAGGACGTCGGGGTGCGGTCGGGCCGCCAGCGGTTGAACTGGGCGGTGTGCCGGAATCGCTCGCCCTCCATGTGGTCATAGCGCACCTCGACCACCCGTTCCGGGCGCAGCGGCACGAAGGACAGGTCCTTGCCGGCGTTCCAGCGCGACTGCTCGTTGCGGCGCGGCGTCCGCTCGCCCGCCTCGTGCGCCGCCCAGTTCCACGGGTGCTGGTCGAAGGTGGTCACCAGCGGCTGCAGCTCGGAGAACAGCTCGCGGCGCCGTTCCATCGGGAACGCCCCGATCACCCCGACCGAGTTGAGCACCCCGTCGTCGTTGTAGAGGCCGAGCATCAGGGAGCCGATCACGTCCGGGCCGCTCTTGTGCACCCGGTAGCCGGCGACCACGCAATCGGCGGTGCGCTGGTGCTTGATCTTGAACATCACCCGCTTGTCGGGCTCGTAGCTGCCTGTCAGCGGCTTGGCTATGACGCCGTCCAGGCCGGCGCCCTCGAACTCGCTGAACCAGCGCTGCGCCACGTCCAGCTCGGTCGTCACCGGCGTCAGGTGGATCGGGGCGGTGACGCCGGCCAGCGCGTCCTCCAGCGCCGCGCGCCGCTCGGTGAACGGCCGGTCGGTGTAGTCCTGGTCGCCCAGCGCGAGCAGGTCGAAGGCGATGAACGAGGCGGGGGTCTGGGTGCTGAGCAGCCGCACCCGCGACTCGGCGGGATGGATGCGCTGTTGCAGCGCCTCGAAGTCCAGCCCGTTGCCGGTGGCGACCACGATCTCGCCGTCGATCACGCAGCGCTCGGGGAGCTGGGCGAGAACCGCCTCGATCAGCTCGGGGAAGTACCGGGTCATCGGACGCTCGTTGCGGCTGCCGAACTCCACCTCGGCGCCGTCCCGGAAGATGATCGAGCGGAAGCCGTCCCACTTGGGCTCATAGGAGGCGCCGGGCGGGATCGCCGTCACCGACTTGGCCAGCATCGGAGACACGGGAGGCAGCACAGGCAGCTTCATCGGCTCATTGTGGCCCTGAACCCGCAAGCCCGATGACAGCCCCGCCTGACCGGCGCGCGCCGGTCAGGCTGCTGCCGGGCGGCGGAGCAGGTAGCGGCAGAACAGCGCGCTGTCCTCGGTGAGCAGGCCGGTCAACTGCAGCCGGGGGCTCAGCTCGGCCGGCCAAGGCTCGCCGGCGACGATCCGGGCGCCGCCGGGCCCGGTGAGCATCGGCGACATGCTCAGGCACAGCTCGTCGACGGCGCCACCGGCCACCCCGGCCGCGAACAGCCGGGGACCGCCCTCGCAGAGGATTCGTCGGTAGCCGAGCTCACGCAGCGCGGCGACCGAGGCCGCGAAGTCGACCCCGCCGTCGGCGGCCGAGGGCGCCTGCACCAATTGCAGCTTGGCCTCGGTGCCGGCCAGGTCGATGATGTCGTTGCGCGCGCCGATCGGCGCCGCCGACCCGGTGACCACCAGGGTCGGCGCCTGAGAAGGCGCCGAGAACAGCTCCGCCGACAGGTCCAGCTGCAGGCTGGAGGACATCACCGCGATGGCCGGCACCTCGGCCAGCCCCAGCTCGGCACGGATAGCGCGTCGCCGCGCCGAGGGGTTGGCCGGGCGGTAACGCTCGGCGGCAGCGGTCGCCGCGCCCACCAGGATCACGTCGGCCAGGTCGCGCAGCGCCGCGAAGACCGCGTTGTCGCCGGGGGTCTGCAGACCGCGAGACAGCCCGGCCGCCGTGGCGGCGCCGTCGGCGCTGCACACGAAGTTGACCCGGACGCCACCGTCGGGCAGCCACCCTTCGGCGTAGTGGGCGTGCAGGTCGACAGGATCATCGGTGGCTGATGCCTCTGGCGGTGAGCCGGCCGGTAGCAGAACGCGCATGGCTGCTATCTCAGCACAGCTCGCGCCGGGCACGATCCAGGCTCGGGCTGAGCCGGCCACGCCGCCGGCGGACACCCAGGCGGCAGCTACCGAGAAGCGGGCCGCAGCCGCCGCTAGGCTGGGCAGCCGTGCCTGTTCGCCTCGTGGACCGCCAGCCGCAGGCGCCGGTCGAGTCGCTGATCGCCGAGCTGACGCCGCCGCCGCTGTTCGCTGCCGTCAGCTTCGACAGCTACCGGCCCGACCCGGGTGAGCCGAGCCAGGCGCTGGCCTGCGCGGCGGTGCGCGACTTCGCCGGCCTGCTGTCGGCAGCGGCGGAAGGCTCGGGCTCGGCGGGGCGCGCGTGGTGGCGTCGGGGCCGCGCCTCCCACCGCGGCGCCCCGGACCGTCCGGCTGGCATCTACCTCGACGGCGGGTTCGGGGTGGGCAAGACTCACCTGCTGGCGTCGCTGTGGCACGCGGTCCCCGCTCCCAAGGCCTACGCGACGTTCTCCGAGCTCACCCAGCTGGCCGGCGTGCTCGGCTTCGCCGGGCTGGTCACGAGGCTGTCGCCGATGAGGCTGCTGGCCATCGACGAGTTCGAGCTGGACGATCCCGGCGACACGGTGCTGATCTCAAGCCTGCTGGCTCGCCTGGACGAGGCCGGCGTGCGGCTGGCGGCCACCTCGAACACGTTGCCCGACCGGTTGGGGGAGCAGCGGTTCGCCGCCGAGGACTTCTTCCGCGAGATCCAGGCGATGGCCGCTCGGTTCACCGCCATCCGGGTGGACGGGCCCGATTACCGGCACCGCGGCCTGCCCGCGGCGCCGCCGCCGCTGGCCGAGGCCGACGTGCTGCGGGCCGCGCGGCGTCCAGGCGCCTCGCTGGATGAGTTCGGGCAGTTGCTGGAGCACCTGGCCCGGCTGCATCCCAGCCGTTACGGCGCCCTGCTGGACGGCGTCAGCCAGCTGTGCCTGACGGGGGTGACCCCGGCCCCGGACCAGAACGTGGCCTTGCGGCTGGTGGTGCTGGCCGACCGGCTCTATGACCGGCAGATCCCGCTGGCCTGCTCCGGCGTGGCGCTGGACCAGCTGTTCAGCGCCGAGATGCTGGCCGGCGGCTACCGTCAGAAGTACCGGCGGGCGATCTCGCGGCTGGTGGCGCTGGCCCATGCGGCGGCCGGCGCGCGCCAGCCGCCGGGGTAGCCGTCGACGCCCCCGGACAAGCCGGGAATTGCTTGTCACATTCAGGAACGAATCGCGTGCGCGCGGAGTTGCTAGAGATTCAGACTAGTCATCCGACTAACGTGCCAATCACGACATAAGGAACCTCCATGACGATGATCGTGCCTTCCCTCTCACCGTCAGCCCACGCCGCGCTGCTGGCCCGGTTGGAAGACCTCGAGGCACAGCGGGTGCAGACGGCGTTGGAGAGCATTCCGCCCGGCGGCTCCGGTGACGCCGCCGACCACGCCGGCAACGTCGAGGCGCTGATCCGCCTCGGCGAGCTCGACATCCGGATCGCGGCGTTGCAGGTGCAACTGCAGGCTCCGATCGCCCCGGCCTCGGTCGGGCAGGTCGCCGAGATCGGCAGCCTGGTGACCCTGCGGTTCTCCGACGACGACGAGGACCAGCAGTTCCTGATCGGCCTGGTCGAGCAGGCCGGGCCCGGAGTCGAGGTCATCACGCCGACCAGCCCGCTGGGCTCGGTGCTGCTGGGCGCCCGGCCCGGCGACGAGCTGACCTACCGGGTGGCCACCGGATCGAGCATGACGGTCACGCTGGTCGAGATCGCCGGCTGAGCACCGCGGCGAACACAACCCGGGCCTAGCGAACACGGCCCGGGCCTAGGCAGTGAGGGCCAGTAGGGTGGCGCAATGACGCCAGCGCCCGCCCCGACGGCCATGCCCCTGCGCCAGGCGCTGCGGGTGGCCGAGGGGCCGATCACCCTGCTGGGCTACGACCCCGCCAGCAAGCCGTTGAGCCCGGGTTCGAAGTCCAAGGCATTGAAGGAGCTGGCCAGCACCGGCGCGGTGCTGGCCAGCCAGCAGGAGATGCTCTACGCCAATGGCGCCAGCGGCGATCCGCGGCGGGTGCTGCTGGTGCTGCAGGGCACCGACACCTCCGGCAAGGACGGGGTGGTCAGGCACGTGGTGGGCCAGGTCGGGCCTGCCGGGGTGAGCATCACCTCGTTCAAGCGGCCGACGGCCGAGGAGGCGGCGCATCACTTCCTCTGGCGGATCCGTCGGGCGCTGCCGGCGGCAGGCATGATCGGGGTCTTCAACCGCTCGCACTACGAGGACGTGCTGGTCACCCGGGTGCACCAGAGCATCGACGGCCCGGCCTGGGCCGAGCGGATAGCTGACATCAACGCTTTCGAGCGGCAGTTGAGCGACTCCGGAACCGTCCTGGTCAAGTGCTTCCTGCACATCAGCTACAGCGAGCAGCGCAAGCGGCTGCTGGCCCGGCTGGACGATCCCAGCAAGCTCTGGAAATTCAACCCCGCCGACATCGAGGAGCGCGCCTACTGGTCGGACTACCAGAGCGCCTACGCCGCCGCGATCGCCGCCACCTCCACCGAGGCCGCGCCCTGGCACATCGTTCCCAGCGATTCCAAGTGGTACCGCAACTGGGCGGTGAGCCAGTTGCTGCGCGACGCCCTGCTCGGCCTGGAGCTCAGCTACCCGCCTGCGGACTTCGACGTCGAGGCCGCTCGGGCTCGGTTGCGGCCACCGTTCTGACCGGGTGAGCCCCGGGCTCTGACCGGGTGAGCCCCCGGCGTTGTCAGAGCGTGCTCGTACTCTGAACGCATGCGGGTAGACAGCGACATCATCCCCTCGAGCGGCAAGTTCGAGGTCATCAGCGACTTCACGCCCTCGGGAGACCAGCCCACCGCGATAGCCGAGCTGGAGAAGCGCGTCAGGGCCGGCGAGCGGGACGTGGTGCTGCTCGGCGCGACCGGCACCGGCAAGTCAGCGACCACGGCGTGGCTGATCGAGCGCCTGCAGCGACCGGCCCTGATCATGGCCCCGAACAAGACGCTGGCGGCCCAGCTGGCCAACGAGTTGCGCGAGATGCTGCCCAACAACGCCGTGGAGTACTTCGTCAGCTACTACGACTACTACCAGCCAGAGGCCTACGTCCCGCAGACCGACACCTACATCGAGAAGGACTCGGCGATCAACTCCGAGGTCGAGCGGTTGCGGCACTCGGCGACGATGTCGCTGCTGACCCGCCGAGACGTCGTCGTGGTGGCCACGGTCTCCTGCATCTACGGCCTGGGCACCCCACAGGAGTACGTCGACCGGGCCGTCCGGCTGCGGGTAGGGCAGCAGATCGAGCGCGAGAAGATCCTGCGGGGCCTGGTCGGGGTGCTCTACGCCCGCAACGACATCGCCTTCACCCGCGGCACCTTCCGGGTCCGCGGTGACACCGTCGAGGTGTTCCCGGTCTATGAGGAGCTGGCGATCCGGGTCGAGATGTTCGGCGACGAGATCGAGCGGCTCTACTACCTGCACCCGCTCACCGGTGAGGTGATTCGCGAGGTCGAGGAGGTCTTCGTCTTCCCGGCGACCCACTACGCGGCCGGCCCGGACAAGATGGAACGGGCCATCGCGGGCATCGAGAAAGAGCTGGAGCAGCGCCTGGATGAGCTGAACAGCCAGAACAAGCTGCTCGAGGCCCAGCGGTTGAAGATGCGCACCAGTTACGACATCGAGATGATGCGCCAGGTCGGCTTCTGCTCCGGCATCGAGAACTACTCGCTGCACATCGACGGCCGCCAGCCCGGCAGCGCGCCGAACTGCCTGCTGGACTACTTCCCCGAAGACTTCCTGCTGGTGATAGACGAGTCGCACGTGACGGTGCCGCAGACCGGTGGCATGTACGAGGGCGACATGTCACGCAAGCGCACCCTGGTCGACCACGGCTTCCGGCTGCCCAGCGCGATGGACAACCGGCCGCTGAAGTTCGAGGAGTTCGTCGAGCGGATCGGCCAGACGGTGTACCTGTCGGCGACCCCCGGCAACTACGAGCTCGGCCGCACCGGCGGCGAGTTCGTCGAGCAGGTGATCCGACCGACCGGACTGATCGACCCCGAGGTGGTGGTCAAGCCCACCAAGGGCCAGATCGATGACCTGGTGCACGAGATCCGGGTCCGCGCCGAGAAGAACGAGCGGGTGCTGGTCACCACCCTGACCAAGAAGATGTCGGAGGACCTGACCGACTACCTGCTCGAACTCGGGGTCCGGGTGCGCTACCTGCACTCCGAGGTCGACACCCTGCGCCGGGTCGAGCTGCTGCGTGAGCTGCGCATGGGCGAGTACGACGTGCTGGTCGGCATCAACCTGCTGCGTGAGGGCCTGGACCTCCCCGAGGTGTCGCTGGTCTCCATCCTCGACGCCGACAAGGAGGGCTTCCTGCGCTCGGGCACCTCGCTCATCCAGACCATCGGCCGGGCCGCGCGCAACGTGTCCGGGCAGGTGCACATGTACGCCGACAAGGTCACCCGCTCGATGGCGCAGGCGATCGACGAGACCAACCGGCGGCGGGCGATCCAGATCGCCTACAACACCGAGCACGGCATCGACCCGCAGCCGCTGCGCAAGCGGATCGCCGACATCACCGACATGCTGGCCCGAGAGGCCGAAGACACTGAGGAGCTGCTGGCGACCGGCGGGTCGGGCAGGTCCCAGTCGCGGGGCAAGTCCCCGACACCGGGCCGGGCCGGGCGTGGCGTCGGCTCGGTCGGCGTCATCGGAATCGGCGCTCATGCCGACGGCAAGCTCGACGTGGCGGCGCTTCCCCGCGCCGAGCTGGCCGACCTCATCCAGCAGCTCAATGAGCAGATGATGGGCGCGGCTCGCGAGCTGCAGTTCGAGGTGGCTGCCCGGCTTCGCGACGAGATCAATGAGCTGAAGAAGGAGCTTCGAGGCATGGACGCGGCGGGCGTCCGGTGAGTTCCGCTGTTGCGCAAGCAGGCGGCGCGCAAGCAGGCGGCGCGCGGGTCGGCCCTCAGGCCCAGGTGTCGATCGACGGCGCCGACCCTGTCAGCGAGCCTGCGCAACGCCTGGTGGTCGTAGGCGCCACACTGGTGGACGAGCGTGATGAGAACGGCGGCTGGTAGATAGCCCTCACTGACCCGGAAGGCAACGAATCTTGTCTGCAGTGAGGCGCCGCCGATCACCCGTACGCGGGTTGCTGATCTTCCTCATCGTCTTCGCGGTGCTGGTTGTCGCGGCAGACCGGGTCAGCCTGCTGGTGGCAGAACGGCAGATCGCCTCCAAGGTGCAGTCCTCTCAGGACCTGAGCAGCCGGCCCTCGGTCGACATCGAGGGCTTTCCCTTCCTGACCCAGGTGCTGGCCAATCACTATCCGGCCGTGCGGCTCAAGGCCCAGGACATGCCGGTCGGCACGAGCGACCGCACGGTCCGGCTGGCTGATCTCGACGCCCGGCTGCATGACCTGAGGACCATCGACCGCTTCTCCGGCGCGACCGCCGAGACGGCCAACGGCACCGCGCTGCTGACCTATCAGGAGCTGTCCCGGGCGCTGGGCGTCACACTCGGCTACGCCGGTGGCGGACGGGTGCAGGCCAGCAGCTCGGTCGAGGTGCTGGGCCAGACCCTCACCGGAACCGCCAGCGCCGAAGTGGGCATCGCCGGCGGTGACGCGCTGACCTTCTCCTCGATCCGGGTAGGGGTGCCCCAGGCCGGCATCGCGGTGCCCGAGCAGCTCAGCGACCAGTTCAGCTCGATCTTCGCGAACAAGCTGTCCTTGCGCGGGCTGCCCTTTCATCTCCGTATCCAGCAGTTGAGCGCCACTGCCGAGGGCGTGCGCATCTCGGCGACGGCTCGCGGCCTCTCGCTCAGCTA
This sequence comes from Jatrophihabitans sp., assembly GCA_036399055.1. Taxonomy (NCBI): domain Bacteria; kingdom Bacillati; phylum Actinomycetota; class Actinomycetes; order Jatrophihabitantales; family Jatrophihabitantaceae; genus Jatrophihabitans; species Jatrophihabitans sp. The sequence goes on along the minus strand of DASWNX010000014.1, from coordinate 73,200 downwards.
GCGGGAGTGGCCGGCTGCGAGGCGGTCACGCCCGAACGCAGCGGCTCCTCCCGCAGGACGTACCGCTCGGCGTAGTGACCCCGCGGTCGTTTGTAGTGACCCCGCGGTCGTTTGTGGCGACCCTGCGGTCGTTTGTAGTGACCCCGCGGTCGTTTTCTCGTGGGCCGGCGGGGCGCTCGGGGGAGTCGCTGAGACATGCGCTGGCGCCAGGACGGCGAACGCTGCCGCGAGGCACATCGTGAGCACCGCGGACTTCAAGGGTTCGGGCGGCCCCCGATCCGAGCGACCGCGGCCGCGCCCAGCCGGTTGGCCTGGCCGAGCGCCTCGCTCAGCTCTGCGCCGGCCCACCGCGCGGCCAGCAAACCGGCGGCGAAGGCATCGCCGGCGCCGGTCGTGTCCCGCACCTGGGCAGGCTCGGCGGCGCAGCGCCAGCGCCCGGCCGCGGTGGCGAGCACGCTGCCGGCGCTGCCGCGCTTGAGCACCACGGTCAAGTGCCGCGCCACCAGGGCCGCGAGGCCCGCGTCCTGATCAACGCCGTCCGCGCCGTCCGCGCCGGTCAGAGCGGCCAGCTCGTCGGCGTTGGCCAGCAACACCGCGCCCGGCGCGATCCAGTCCAGAAACCGCTGCGCCCCGACCGACCGGATCGGCCCGGCCGAGGCGGCGTCCACCGACACCGAGGCGCCGACCGAGTCCGCCAACCGCAGGGCGAACAGCGCCGCCGGCCGGGAGCCGGGGTTCAGCAGGGCATAGCCGGACAGGTGCAGGTGATCCTCGGCCGTCAGCAGGTCCTCGCCCAGATCGGTCGGGCTGAGGGTGGCGTTCGCGCCTGCCGAGGGCACCATGGTGCGCTCGCCGTCCGGGCCCACCAGCACCAGGCAGATCCCGGTCGCAGTGGCCGGATCGATCGACACCCTCGGGATCACGCCGTGCGCGCGTAGCGCGGTGACGGCCTCCCGGCCGAACGGATCGTCACCGACCCGGCCGGCGAACACGCACGGCACCGCCAGGCTGGCCAGCCAGGCGGCGGTGTTGGCTGCCGAGCCGCCATGGCAGAAGCTGATCGTCGCAGGGGTGTCCGAGCCGAGCGCCAGCGGGCCCGGCAGCGCCGCGGAGATGTCGAGCATGACGTCGCCGACGCAGACCACCCGTCCGCCTGGCCGCATCTGGCGCACCGGCCGGATCACCCGGCGGACGAGGCCGCGTAGGCCGCCGCGATCTCGGCCGCCACCCGGGCGTTGTTCAGCACCAGCCGGACGTTGGCCGTCAGCGAGGCGCCCTGTGTCTCGCGGTGGAAGAAGTCGAGCAGGAACGGTGTCACCTGCTTGCCGGTGATCCCGCCCCGGCTGAGCGCCGCCAGGCCGGCAGTCAGAGCGCGGTCATGCAGCTGCCGGTCCAGCTCGTCGGCGGCCGGGATCGGGTTGGCCACGACCAGCCCGAACCGGTCGACGCCGAGCTCGGTCCGGGCCCGCATCACCGCAGCCACCTCGGCGGCCGAGTCGACCCGCCAGTCCAGCCGGTGACCGGAGTCGGCGAGGTAGAAGCCGGGAAAGGCATTCGTCCGGTATCCGATAACGCCGACGTTGAGTGTCTCCAGCCGCTCCAGGGTGGCCGTCACGTCCAGGATCGACTTCACCCCGGCGCAGACCACGGTGATCGGCGTCCGGGACAGCGTGCCCAGGTCGGCGGACTCGTCCCAGGACTCGCGGGCCTGCCGGTGCACGCCGCCGAGGCCGCCGGTGGCGAACACCGCGATGCCGGCCAGCGCCGCCAGGTGCGCGGTCGAGGCCACCGTGGTGGCGCCGTGGCCCTTGCGGGCGACGACGGCAGCCAGGTCACGGACGCTTGCCTTGACCACGTCGTCGGAGCCGGCGATCACGCGCAGCTCCTCGTCGTCCAGGCCGACTCGCGGCTGGCCGGCGACGATGGCTATCGTCGCGGGCACCGCGCCGCCGTCGCGGACCGCCTGCTCGATCTCGCGGGCGATGTCGAGATTGGCGGGCCGGGGCAGCCCGTGACTGATGATCGTGCTTTCCAGCGCCACGACCGGGCGGCCTGCCGCGATCGCGGACGCGACTTCGGGGTGTAGGTGCACTTGGTTGTCTCGATCCGGTAGAGATGAGGTCATGCCGATGAGCACGACTCTGGATCACGTCACGATTGTCGCTGAGGATTTCGAGGCCAGTCGGGCAGTATATGACGCCCTGCTGGGCTGCCTGGGCCTGGCGCCGACCGTGGACTTCTCCGACCCCGAGGGTGACGAGGACGACACCGGCACCGTCGCGGCGGTGGGTTACGGCAGCGCCGGCGGGCGGCTGGTGCTGTGGCTGGTGGCCGGCGCCGCGGCGACCAGCGGCGCGCACCTGGCGCTGGCGGTCACCGAGCGGGAGCTGGTGCACGCGGTGCACGCCGTGGCCCGCGACGCCGGCATCTCGGTGGTGCAGGCGCCTCGGGACTGGGAGTCCGACCAGTTGAGCTACTACGGAACCCAGCTCGCCGACCCCGCCGGCAACCTCATCGAGGTGCTGCTGCGCCACCCCGGGCGCCCAACGCCCGCCCGGCCCTGAGGGCGCTTGACGTCGGTGTGCCAGATTTCGTTATGAGATGGATACCGGCGAGATGTAGTTGATCTGCGCACCATTGTCTCATACCTAGTGGCAATGTAAGCCCGCCGCAGACGTTCTGGCGACATGGCTGACCGTCATACCGGTCAGCCTGGCATTGCTGGCATCTGGACCTGGCTTGGGCATGCCTAGGCATATCCCGCCCGCACCGCTCGGGCGGCGCTGGCCTCATCTGACCAAGCACGGGCCGGGCCGCACACCCGCCCCGACGAGGAAGACCTCGCGAAAAGGAGCACCACATGAACAACAACAGGATGAAGGCAGCCGTGGGCGCGCTGGCCGGCGGAGCCGCCTTGGCGCTGCTCGGCCCCGGCGCACCGGCGCTGGCGTTCGATTCTGACGGCCTGCACCTGGAGTTCACCGTGCAGTCGCCCGCGACCCTGGTCGCCCGGGGCGCCGCGGTCGATGTGGCTGTCGACGTCGAGTGCAACGCTCAGTACGCGTACCTGGACATCCAGCTGACCGAGCGGGTGGGCAGCCGGATCGCGAGCGGGTATGGCAATACCCGGGTGACCTGCACCGGAGTCACGCAGCGGGTGCTGGTCAGGGTTGTCGCGAGCAGCGACAAGTCGTTCGCGAAGGGGTCGGCAGTCGCGAGCGCGTTTCTCTACAGCTGCACTGGGACTGTCTGCGGCAGCGAGTCAGCAAGCACGACGATCAAGGTCACCAAGTAGGCGGTGGGACACGGTGGCGGGGGAGCCCTCGCCACCGGGTCCCGTGCCGCGGCGCCGAGTGTCTCGTCAGGCAGCCCCAGCTGGCGTCCCGGCATGGCGTCAATCGACTACGGGACCCAGCTCGCCGATCCGGCCGGCAACCTCATCGAGGTGCTGCTGCGCCACCCTGGCCGCCCCTCGCACGCCCGGCCATGCCCTGATCCGTTGAGCCTGATCCGCTAGGCCTGATCGGCTAGGCCTGATCCGCTAAGGCTGGTCACGGCGGTATGCGAGTCAGTTCCCAATATTTTCGTTATGAAACGTACATACATGAAAAGCAACGAACCTGGGTAGTTGTGACTCTTTAACTACATGCAATGTATAGAGCCAGCCGGCCGTGCTCCGGTGAGCGTGCCGGCATCGGCGCGGTTAGCTCACAGCCCGCAGCGGGGAGCGCCATTTCTGCTAGCGGCTCTCAGCGTTTCCGTTGTCGGGCAGGGGGCTTTCTACGCTCGGGTGCAGCTCTGGGTGGCCGCGTTGCTGGCTGCCGCGCTGCTGGCAATGCCCGGCTGGCACCGGCTCGCGCGTGCGGACCGACCGGTCGCTTTCGCACTGGCCGGCCTTGCGGGGTGGGCGCTGATCGGCGCGATGCTGCATCACGATCCGCGTGCGGCTGTTCCCTACCTCGCGCTGCTGATCGGGGTGCTCGCGGTCTTCCTCGCGTGCGGCAGGCTGGACGCGATCGCCCGGGACCTGGTGCTGACCGGCCTGGTTGGCTGCGGGGTCCTGATCGCGCTGCTCGGCTGGCTGGGACTGGCGCTGCACTGGCAGCGGTGGACCTGGCAGGGCCAGGGGCTGTGGCGGGCCTCGTCGACCCTGACCTATCCGAACGCCACGGCGGTCATCCTGGCGATGCTGGCCCTGGTCACGCTTGCCTGCCTGACCCAGACGCCGCGCTCGATGCGGCTGGCGCTAGGCACGACCGTGTTGCTCGCCGGGCTGATCGCCACCCTCAGCCGCGCCGGCCTGCTGGCGATGGCGGTGGGCCTTGTCGTTCTTGCCGCCGCTCGCGGGCCGAAGGCGCTGACACGTGCCGGGTGGGGACCGGCGCTCGGGGCGATGGTCGCGGCATTCGGACTGGTCCCGACTATGACGGCGAGCGGTCCGCGGCCGGTCCCGGCCGCGATCGCCCTTGCCGCCGGCCTCGCGGTCAGTGCCGGTGCGACGGCTCTGCGGCACAGCCGGTTCGGCCGGTTCAGCCCGGTCGCGGTCGGTGGTCTCGCGTTGCTGGCACTCGGCCTCAGCGTGCCGAGATGGACCGGCGTCACGGCCATCACCGGCGCCCGGCTGACCGTCGATGACCCTGAGCGGGCTGCCTCATTCCATGCGGCACTGCAGGTCTTCGACCAGCACCGGCTCATCGGCGCGGGCCCCAGCCTGCCCGCGCTGACTCAGACCACCGGGACCGGTAGCAGCGTCTACCGCTACGCCCACAACGAGTACCTGCAGGTGCTCGCCGAACTCGGCATCGTCGGGGGACTGTTGCTGGCCACGTTGCTGGCGACCCTTCTGTGGCGGCTCTGGCAGAGCCGCCGGACCGGCGGGGCGGTGAGCGCGGGCGCCCTGGCGGCGACCCTCGCGCTGGCCCTGCACGCCGGTTTCGACTTTGTCTGGCATATCCCGGCCATTCCGCTGGTGGCAGCGGCACTGGTCGGCCTGGCCTCACCGGACATACCGGCTGGCCGCATCACCCAACCGGCGGGGGAGACCTCGCGAAAGGAGTTCCCATGAACATCAAGGCAAACGGCAACAGGGCCAAGGCGGCGGTAATCGGCGCGGCGCTGGTCGGCGGATCCGCGCTGGTGCTGCTCAGTCCCAGCTCGCCGGCGCTGGCGTACTACTCCGGTGGCCTGCACCTCGACGTCACCCCGCAGTCACCAGCGAGTCTGGTCAGCCGGGGCGCCGCGGTCGACGTGCCCGTCGACGTCGACTGCAACGCCTCCACCGCCGACGTGAGGCTCAGGGTGACCGAGCGGGTCGGCAGCGAGACGGCCACCGGCTACAGCTACACCCAAGTGGCCTGCACCGGAGGGCACCAGCGGGTCCTGATCCGGGTTCCGGCCAGCACCGGCAAGGCGTTCGCCAAGGGAACGGCAGTCGCGACGGCCGAGATCTGGGGCTGCAGGCAGTACACCTGCGGCAGCGAAACCAACAGCGTGACGATCCAGATCACCCGGTAGGGGAGCCGTTCAGATCGCGCGCTGGCAAAGCTGCCGCGGTGGCGTCGCTCGGGGGACGACGCCACCGCGGTCCCCGCTGGCCGACGTCTGCGGAGACGGTCGACAACAGGGCGCATCCCCAGGGGACTGCGCAGCGAGCGTCAGCGAGGCGGCAGGGGTGCGCGCGAGTCGGTGAAGGGCTCAGCCGAGGTCGGTGAAGTGCTCGATGCGCGGCGGCTCAGCGAAGTGCGGGCCGACCCCGGCACGCCAGAGCGCGAACCGCTCAGAGTCGCGGAAGGCCTGGTGGGCCTGCAACGATTCCCATTCCACCAGCAGCACGAACCGGGTCGGCGTCTCGACTCCGCGCGTCATCCGCAGGCTCAGCAGGCCCTCGGACTCACGCAGGGCGCCGACGGCGCCGCGGTAGCCGGCCTCGAAGGCCGCCTCGGCGCCGGGTTGGACATCGATCAGGGCTACTTCGAGGACCATGTCGCAGATCTTGGCAGACCGGTCGGCCCGCAGAGCACTCGCCCCGGCGCCCTGCAGGAGCGGCGCCGCCGGCCTCAGCGCCCGAGCAGGTCTGCGACGGCGTCGGCGAACAGGCCGGTGTGCAGGTCCACATCGGCCGCCTCGGTCGCCGGGCACATCAACGCCACATTGTGAAACGGCGTGAGCAGCACGCCGCGATTGGCCAGGTACAGATGCAGGTACTCGTCCAGGTCGGGGTCAGCGGCTGCCGCGGAGTCGTTGCCGGTGCGTGGCGCGGGCGAGGCGAACCGGTACTCCGCCCGGGCGCCGAGCCGGCTGACCGACCACGGCAGCCCATGCCGGTCGATGGTCGCCTGGACGCCCGCGGTGTAGCGGGCAGCCAGCCCGGACATCGTGTCGAACGCCTGCTCGGTGAGCACCTCGGACAGGGTGGCCCGCATCGCGGCGGTCGACAGGGCATTGCCCGCGAGCGTGCCGCCGACGCCGCCCACGTCCTCGATGTCGGCGGCGCCGGCGCGGGTGTGCTCGCCCAGGCGGGCCGCGACCGCCTCGGTGAGGCCGTACGCGCCGCAGGCGACACCGCCGCCGATCGACTTGCCGAGCACCACGATGTCAGGTCGCAGCCGCTCGGTCGCGGTCATCCCGCCCGGTCCGGCCGACAGGGTGTGCGTCTCGTCTATCAGCAGCAGCGTGCCGTGCTGGTCAGCCAACCGGCGCAACCCGTCCAGAAATCCCGGCTCGGGCAGCACGATGCCGATGTTGGTCAGCGCGGGCTCGGTGACGATCACCGCGACGTCGCCGTGCTCGAGCTCGGCGCGCACCGACTCCAGGTCGTTGAAGTGAGCGACCCGGGTGGTGCTGGTCGGGTCGAGCGCCGGGCCGACGTTGCCCGGCCGCGACCGGGCGGCGCCGTCGTCATCGAGGATCACGAAGGTCTCATCGACGCTGCCGTGGTAGCAGTAGGAGAAGACCAGGATCTTGCTGCGCCCGGTGACCAGCCGGGCCACCCTGATTGCCCAGCGGTTGGCGTCGGTGGCCGACAACGAGAACGACCACAGCGGCAGCCCGAAACGCCGGGCGAGCTCCGCAGCGACCCACTCGGCGTCCTCGGTCGGCAGCATGGCGGTGAGCCCACCTCGCTCGATCGCCCGGCGGTTGATCGCAGCCGTCACGGGGGGCGCCGAGTGCCCGGCCATCGCGCCGGTGTCGCCGAGGGCGAAGTCGGCGTAGCGGTGACCGTCGACGTCGGTCACCGTCGCTGCGACGGCGGTGTCGAGGTAGAGCGGAAAGCCGCCGGACCACTTGCTCATCCAGGTCATCGGCACCCGGCCGATCAGATGGCTGGCCTGGTCGAACAAGGCCCGCGAGGCCGGGTGGCTTGCGGCGTAACGCTCGCGCTCGGCCGCGGTCAGCCGGTGTAGCCGATCACGGGACAACACTGGACGATCACCCCGTTCCGTCGAGCGCTGAGGTGATCCGGCCACGCACCTCCGCGATCCCGATCCGGGCGCCTTCCGGACCGGGGGCGGTGGCCGTCATCACGACCTCGTCGCCGTCGGCCAGGTAGCTGCGCGCGAACCCGTCGGACAGCGTGAACGGCTGGCTGCCTCCCCAGCTGAGCTCCAGCAGGCTGCCCCGCTGGTCGCGCTCGGGCCCGCTCACGGTGCCCGAGCCGAACAGGTCGCCGGTCCGCAGCGAGGCGCCGTTCACCGTCATGTGCGCCATCATCTGCGCCCCGGTCCAGTACATGGCGGCGAACGGCGGCCGCGAGATCAGCTCGCCGTTGAGCCGCACCTCGATGCTCAGGTCCAGGTTCCAGGAGTCGCCGGTGTCATCGAGGTAGGGCAGCGGGGCCGGCTCGCGCGGCACGGCAGGCGCCCGGGCCGTCTCGAGCGCGGCCAGCGGGGTGATCCAGGCCGAGATCGAGGTGGCGAACGACTTGCCCAGGAAGGGGCCCAGCGGAACGTACTCCCAGGCCTGGATGTCGCGGGCGGACCAGTCGTTGAGCAGCACCACCCCGAAGACGTGCCGGGTGAAGTCCGTGATCGGCGCCGGTCGCCCCTGCGAGGAGCCGACGCCGACCACGAAACCGACCTCTGCCTCGATGTCCAGGCTCTTCGACGGCCCGAACTCCACCCCCTCGGCGCCCTTGCGCTGGCCCCGCGGACGCCGGACGTCGGCGCCTGAGACCACCACGGTGCCGGCCCGGCCGTGGTAGCCGACCGGCAGGTGCTTCCAGTTCGGCAGCAGCGAATCGCTGTCGGGCCTAAAGATCTGACCGACGTTGCGGGCGTGGTGCTCGGAGGCGTAGAAGTCGACGTAGTCGGCCACCGAGAACGGCAGCACGGCGGGCAGGCCCGCCAGCGGGATCAGCAGGGGTTCGAGCAGCTCGCGATGGGCGTCGTCGGTCAGCCAGCCGGTGACCGCCGTCCGCACGTCCACCCAGCTGTCGTGGCCTGCCGCCAGGAAGGCGTCGAGGTTTCCGCCCGCGAACAGGCCGGCGTGCTCGGGCAACAGCGCCTCGGTCGCCGGACGCAGCAGCAGCGCCGAGTCCCCGATCCGGACGGCCGGCTGCGGCTGGCCGCCGGTGACCACCACGCCGTAGGGCAGCGTCGAGACGCCGAACGGGTGATCGGGCTCGTTGGCCGCCCCGCCCAGCCAGGTCCGGGTCATGCGGCGCTCACCAGTCCCAGCTCGGTCAGATCGGTCAGAGGATCGACAACGCTGCAGCTGCCGATCGAGGCGAACCCGGCGCGCAGCGCGCTGACCTCGCTGGGTGACAGGTCGCGGGCCTGCTCGGCCAACGCGGCGCCGTCCCGGCTGGCCAGCACCTGCGCGGCCGGCGCGGCGCCGGACTGGGCGGCGTGCACGGCGAGCAGCACGTTGAGAAAGCCGTGGTGGGCCCAGCCGGTGGCCTCCTCGACATGGCCCAGCGCGTTGTGCAGACCCGCGGTGCATTTGAATCGGACGCCGGCCGCGACCGCGGCCTCGATGGCCTGCGCCAAGGACCCGGTGTCGGGAAAGTCGGCGGCCGTGCCGCCACCGGTCCGCAGCTTCAGCCCGAGGCCTGCCGCGCGCAGCGCTGCCGCCAGCTCCCGGGTCACCTCGGAGACCGCGACCTCGACGAACACCGTCATGCCTGCCTGCGCGATCCGGCCGAGCTCGTCCAGGGCCGCGGGCAGCTCCGCCGCGGGGACCGGAAGCTCTATGGCGCCGGCTCGCAGTCGCGGGCAGGCCTCGGCGGCGGTGAGCGCCGGCGCCAGGTCGGCCGGCCCGCCGGGAACCGTCATCGAGATCTCGAGCGCTGAGCCCTGGGCGGGCGATCCCGTCGCGGCCTGCCCGCCGGCCGTGACCTGCGCGCCGGCCAGCTCGGCCAGCGCGCTGTCCAGCTCGGAAAGCCGGCCGACCGGGCAGACGAACCTGGCGACCAGGTCGGCGTACCAGTCCTGGCGGTAGCGGGCGTGGCCGACGACGGCCTCGGCCATCGGGGCGTTGCCCGGCGGGAACAGCGCCGCGTCATCGAACAGGCCGCGGAACAAGGGCGGAACGCTCATCCGCGACCGCCGGACCAGCTCCAGGCGTAGCGGCCGTCGTCGGCTGCCTGGGCGCCCTCGCCGAGCTCGAGCGGCCGGAACGTGTCCACCATGACCGCCAGCTCGTCGAACTCCTGCGCGCCGATGCTGCGCTCGTAGGCGCCGGGCTGCGGGCCGTGCGAGTGCCCGCCCGGGTGCAGCGAGACGGAACCGGGTCCGATGCCTGAGCCCTTGCGTGCCTCGTAGTCCCCGGCGACGTAGAACATCACCTCGTCGGAGTCGACGTTGGAGTGGTAGTAGGGCACCGGGATCGACAGCGGGTGGTAGTCGACCTTGCGGGGGACGAAGTTACAGATCACGAAGTTGTCGGCCTCGAACACCTGGTGCACCGGCGGCGGCTGGTGCACCCGTCCGGTGATCGGCTCGAAGTCGGCGACGTTGAAGGCGTAGGGGTAGAGGCAGCCGTCCCAGCCGACGACGTCGAGGGGGTGGTGGGCGCTGACGTGCACGGTGCCGGCGATGCCGCCGGCCACGGTGGCGTCGCGGTGCTTGATGTAGACCGCGACGTCGCCGCCCTCGCCGAACAGCGGCTCGGTCGGGCCGCGCAGGTCCCGCTCGCAGTACGGGGCGTGCTCAAGCAGTTGGCCGAACCGGGACAGATAGCGCTTGGGCGGGGTGATGTGGGAGTTGGCCTCGATGCAGTACAGCCGCACCGGTTGGCCGCCGGTGGGCAACCAGCGGTGGGTGGTGGCGCGCGGGAGGACCAGGTAGTCACCGGCGCCCACCTCCAACGCTCCGAACACCGTCTCGACCCGCGCCGTGCCGGACTGGACGAACACGCACTCATCGCCCACGGCGTTGCGGTAGAACGGCGAGGGCCGACCGGCCAGCACGTAGCTGATCCGGACGTCGGCGTTGGCCAGCACCAGCCGCCGGCCGGTGACCGCGTCGACGTCAGCCGCGGCCGCCTCGTCGAACAGCGCCGGCAGCACCAGGTGCCGGGGCAGCAGCGGCCGGTTGGGGATCCGGCGCTGGTCAGGCAGCTGCCATTCGCAGGCTTCGGTGATCGCCGACGGGATGTTGCGGTGGTAAAGCAGCGAGGAGTCGGAGGAAAAGCCCTCTTCGCCCATCAGCTCCTCGAAGTACAGGTTGCCCTCGGGGTCGCGATGCTGGGTGTGCCGCTTGTGCGGAACGGCTCCCACGCTGCGGTAGTGCGCCATCGGCTCGACTCCTTTGTCGCTGCTCGTGCCCCCCAAACGTATCCCCAGAGCCGGGCAACGGTGTAGACGCACGCTGCTCACGGGCGCTCACAGGTCCAGACCCGCCCGGGTCAGGGCAGCGGCGCCCCGGTGCAGTCAGCGGCGCCGGGTCAGGGCAGCGGTGAGATCTTGCCCCTGACATCGGGGTCAGGCCGAGGGTCGGGCCTGACCTCGGTCCGGCCGCCGACGTAGAGCCAGCCCAGCAGCTGCTCGCCCGCGCCCACCCCGATCAGCCGCCGCACCTCATCGAGCCCGACCGCCGGCCCGGTGCGCCACATGGCTGTCCAACCGGCCTCGAACAACACCAGCTGCAGGGTGCTGACCAGAGCGGCAGTGGCCGCCAACTGCTCCCAGCCCGGCACCTTCGGATGCTCCAGCGGGGTGGCGACGATGCTCAGCAGCAGCGGGGCGCGCAGGGCCTTGGACGCCGTCCTGGCCGCCTGCGGGCTGCCCGGCTCGTCACCGAAGCCGGCCACCAGGGCGGCTCCCAGCCGGTCCCGGTCGCTGCCGCGCACCGTCACCAGCCGCCATGGCCGCAGGCTGGCATGGTCCGGGCTGTGCGCCGCCAGCGCCAGGTAGTCATAGAGCTCGGCATCAGAAGGGGCGGCGTCGGTCACCGGGGCCGCGCTGCGGCGGAGCCGGATCGCGTCGGTCAGTTCCATCAGGGTCCTTTGCTCAGTGGGCTGCTCAGTCGGCTGCTCAGTCGGCGCGGGCGACTGCCCACCCGGGCAGTCATCCGCAGTCGGCGCAGGGCGCAACTTCTCCACCGGCCGCGGCGCACCCGCTCGGCAGGCAAGCCTATTCGCCGGCCCTCCAGCAGGCAGGGAGCACGGTCGAGATAGTTGTCCGGATTGCCGGTTGGCTAGTCTGGCGCCGTGAGCGATGACATGGTGGCCGCCTTTCGGCCCGATCTACGAGGTCCGGACGCCGACCTGCTGCGGCACGTCCTGGGTCACTACCCGACCGGCGTCGCGGTGATCACCGCCCACACCGAGCAGGGCCCGGTGGGCATGGCGATGAACTCCTTCACCTCGCTGTCCTTGCAGCCGCCGCTGGTGCTGTTCTGCCCGGCCGCCTCATCCACCACCTGGCCGGCGCTGCGCGAGGTCGGCCGCATCGCCATCAACGTCCTGTCCGCGGGGCAGGAGGCAGTCAGCCGCCAGTTCGCCAGCAAATCCGGCGACCGGTTCAGCGAGGCGTCCTGGTCGGTCGGTGAGAACGGCGCGCCGCTGCTGCACGACGCGCTGGGCTGGTTGGAGTGCACCGTGCGGACCGAGTCCGCGGCCGGTGATCACACCGTGGTGATCGCCGAGATCGAGCGGATGAACGTGCACTGGGAGATCACCGAGCCGCTGGTGTTCTTCCGCGGCAGGTACTACCAGGGCATGACCGAGGCCGTCGAGTCGGATTCGGAGTCAGCTGAGCAGCCGGAATCAGCTGAGCAGGTGCGCTGACTCCGCCGACTCCTCCAACGCGTCCATCGCGCTCTGGATCCGCGGCACGGACACCGGATGGGCCGTGCCCAGCTTCTGGGCGAAGAGGCTGACCCGCAGCTCCTCGATCATCCAGCGCAGCTCGTCCAGGCCGGCGACGTCCTCGCCGAGCTTGGCGCGCAGGTCGGCCAGGTCCCGCTGCGCCACCTCGACCTGGGCCTGACGGTCGCGGTCGCGCGCCAGGTTGCCGGGAGCGTCGGCGAGCCGTTGCGTCATCGCGCGCAGGTAGCGCCGCAGCTGCGGTAACTGGACCGCGCCGGTGTCGGTGACGAAGCCGGGGTAGATCAGGCTGTCCAGCTGGGCCCGGACGGCGGCGACCACCGGCGCCAGCGGAGCCGCGGTGCTGGCGTTCAACGCCAGTTCCACCTCGTGCGCCGCGGCCATCACCTTCTCCACGACCGCCACGATGGCGGCCGCGGCGCCAGGCAGCTCGGCGGCGACCTGTCTGCGCAACTCGATGAAGCCGGCCCGGTCCCAGCGCGGACCGCCGGCCGCTCGCAGCGATTGGTCCACCGCGGCCGCGACGCAGTCGGCCAGCAGGGCGGCCGGTGAGCCGTGCGGGGTCCGGCTCAGGGTCAGCCGCTGCTGCAGGCTCAGCCCCCGGATCAGGTGCTTGACCGGCGAGGCAACGGTGTTGACCAGCAACTGCCGGGTCCCGGCCCACATCTGGCGCTGCTGCTTGGCCGCGGTGTCCAGCACCCGGACGGCGACCGCTCCGTCCTCGGCCACCAGCGCCGGGTAGCCGGTGACGGGGTAGCCGGCCACCTCGCGCCGCACCGAGCGGGGCAGGGAGTCGAAGTCCCAGTCGGCGAGCCGGTCCCGGGCAAGGTCGGCGGTGACGCTCTGCAGGGTCGCGGTGACCGCCGGCGCGAACCGCTCCTGCAGCTCGGCCAGGTCCTTGCCCTGGCCGAGCACTGCGCCCTGCTCGTCGAGCACCTGATAGGTCGGGCGCAGGTGCTCGGGCAGCTTGTCCAGGTCCCAGGCGTCCTCAGGGATGTCGACGCCGCGCAGGTCACGCAGCTCGGCGCTCAGCACCTTGGTCAGCCGGCCGGCCGAGCCGCCCAGATCCTCTGGCAGCGTCGCCACCAGGGCCGCCGCGGTGTCGGGCACCGGGACCACCGAGCGGCGTAGCTGCTTGGGCAGGGTGCGCAGCAGCGCGGTCACCAGCTCGGTCCGCAGCCCCGGCACCTGCCAGTCCAGGCCCGCCGCGGTGGCCTCGTTCAGCACCGGCAACGGGATGCCGACCGTGACGCCGTCGGCAGCCGCGCCCGGCTCGAAGCGGTAGCTCAGCTCCAGCTCGTAGTCGCCGGAGCTCCACCGGTCCGGGAACTGCTCGGCCGAGATCGACTCCGCGCCCGGCCGGACCAGCTGGCTGGTGGACAGGTCGAGCAGGTCCGGCTGCTGGTGACGGGCCTTCTTCCACCAGGCGTCGAAGTGCCTCCCCGACACCACCGAGGCGGGGATCCGCTGGTCGTAGAAGGCGAAGACCGACTCGTCATCGACCATGATGTCGCGCCGTCGGGCCCGGTTCTCCAGGTCCTGCACTTCGGCCACCAGCGCCCGGTTGGCGGCGAAGAAGTGGTGCCTGCTCTGCCAGTCGCCCTCGACCAGGGCGTGCCTGATGAACAGCTCGCGGCACAGCTCCGGCTCGATGGCGGCGTACCCGACCTTGCGGGCCACCACCAGCGGCACCCCGTACAGGGTGACCCGTTCAAAGGCCATCACCGCGCCCCGGTTGCGTTCCCAGTGCGGCTCGCTGTAACTGCGCTTGACCAGGTGCTCGGCCAGCTCCTCGGCCCACTCAGGCTTGACGCCGGCGTTCACCCGGGCCCACAGCCGCGACGTCTCGACCAGCTCGGCCGCCATCAGGTAGTCCGGCTGCTTCTTGAACAGCGCCGAGCCGGGGAAGATCGCGAACCGGGCGTTGCGGGCTCCGAGGTAGTCGCGGCGGGCGCTGTCCTTGAGCCCGACGTGGGACAGCAGGCCCGAGAGCAGGCTGCGGTGCACCTGCTCGGGGTCGGCCGGCTGGTCGCCGATCTGCACCCCCATCCCCTTGACGATCTGGCGGAGCTGGCCGAACAGGTCCTGCCACTCGCGGATCCGCAGGTAGTTGAGGTACTCGGTCCGGCACATCCGGCGGAACTGGCTGGAGGACAGCTGCTCCTGCTGCTCGCGGACGTGGCGCCACAGGTTGAGATAGCTGGCGAAGTCCGAGGTCGGGTCGGCGAACCGGGCGTGCTGCTGGTCGGCCGCCTGCTGGTGCTCGACCGGGCGCTCGCGCGGGTCCTGGATCGACAGCGCCGCGGCCAGCACCAGCACGTCGCGCACGCAGCCGCGCCGGTCGGCCTCGATGATCATCCGGGCCAGCCGCGGGTCCACCGGCAGTTGAGCGATCTGGCGGCCCAGCTCGGTGAGCTTGGGCTGCTGGGCGGCCGTGCCGGTCTGCAGCGCGCCGAGCTCGGTCAGCAACCCGACGCCGTCGGCGATCTGCCGGGCGTCGGGCGGGTCGAGAAAGCCGAAGCGCTCGACCGGGCCCAGTTCCAGCGAGGCCATCTGCAGAATCACCGAGGCCAGGTTGGTGCGCAGGATCTCGGGGTCGGTGAACTCCGGACGGGACTGGAAGTCATCTTCGGAGTACAGCCGGATGCAGATGCCTTCCGAGGTCCGCCCGCAGCGGCCGGCCCGCTGGGTGGCCGAGGCCCGCGAGATCGCCTCGATCGGCAGCAGCTGGACCTTCGTGCGCTGGCTGTAGCGCGAGATGCGGGCGACGCCCGAGTCGATCACGTACTTGATCCCCGGCACCGTGAGCGAGGTCTCGGCGACATTGGTGGACAGCACCACCCGCCGGCCGCGGTGGCCGGCGAACACCCGGTGCTGCTCGGCGGCCGAGAGCCGCGCGTACAGCGGCAGCACCTCGGTGTCGGGCAGCTTTAGGGCGTTGATCGCCTCGGCGGTGTCGCGGATCTCGCGCTCGCCGGACAGGAACACCAGCACATCCCCGGCCGGCTCGCGGCGCAGCTCGGTGAGCGCGTCGCAGATCGCGGTGACCTGGTCGCGTTCCTCCCGTGAGTTGGAGTCGGAGTCCTCCTCGATGATCGGGCGGTACCTGACCTCGACCGGGTAGCTGCGTCCGGACACCTCGATGATCGGCGCGCCGGTGAAGTACTCGGCGAAGCGTTGCGGGTCGATGGTGGCCGAGGTGATGATCAGCTTCAGGTCGGGCCGGCGGGGGAGCAGTTGCTTGAGGTATCCCAGCAGGAAGTCGATGTTGAGACTGCGCTCGTGGGCCT
This sequence comes from Jatrophihabitans sp., assembly GCA_036399055.1. Lineage (NCBI taxonomy): Bacteria > Bacillati > Actinomycetota > Actinomycetes > Jatrophihabitantales > Jatrophihabitantaceae > Jatrophihabitans > Jatrophihabitans sp. The sequence goes on along the minus strand of DASWNX010000014.1, from coordinate 57,643 downwards.
CGTCCAGAATGATCGTGTCGTAGGCGCGCAGCATCCGGTCGCGCTGGATCTCGGCCAGCAGGATGCCGTCGGTCATCAGCTTGACCAGGCTGGTGTCGCTGACCCGGTCGGTGAACCGGACCGCGAAGCCGACCGTGCCGCCGACCTCGGCGCCCAGCTCGTCGGCCACCCGCTCGGCGACCGCGCGGGCGGCGATCCGCCGGGGCTGGGTGTGCCCGATCATGCCCTTGACGCCACGGCCGAGTTCCAAGCAGAGCTTGGGCAGCTGGGTGGTCTTGCCCGAGCCGGTCTCGCCGGCCACCACGACCACCTGGTGCTCGGCGATCGCTGCCAGCAGGTCTTCACGGCGCTGGCTGACCGGCAAATCGGCCGGGTAGCTGATCGTCGGAACCGCGGCCCGGCGCTGGGCCAGCCGGCGCTCGGCCCGTTCGACGTCCTTGGCCAGCGCCGCCAAGCGGTCGAGGCTTGCGGCTGCGCCGGCCAGCCGGCGGGCCAACTGGTGCCGGTCACGGGGGCCCAACTCCTCGATCCGGCGAGTCAGCTCGCGGGCCTGCTCAGCCGCTGCCGGGGTGGAGACGGCCGGACGTTCAGACTTCGGCCGCTGCGACTTGGGGTGCTCGGTTTTGGGACGCTGGGTCTTGGGGTGCTGGGTCTGAGGGCGCTCGGTCTTGGGGTGCTCGGTCTGGGGGCGCTCGGTCTTGGGGTGCTGGGTCTTGGGGTGCTCGGTTTTGGGGCGCTCGGTCTTGGGGTGCTCGGACTGGGGTCGACGGGAGGGTCGGGACCGCCGCGGCGACCGGGGTGGCCGGGACGGCTCGGGCGGCTGCGCTGACGATGACATCTCGCTGTCAAGGGTAGTGCCGGGCGTCGCCTGCTTTATGCCGCCGGCAGGCGGCGTGCGGGGCGCGTTTATGCCGCCGGCAGGCGGCGTGCGGGCGAGCCGAGCCGGATACGGCCAAGCGGGATGACCGGCGCGCACGCCGCTTACCGCCAGCCTGAGAAGAAGCTGTGAAAAACCGACACCACGCCGTAACCTCTATATTTATGCGTCGTTACCTTGGCATGAAGCCCTTTTCGGGACGCCGCCGCCGGCTCGCGCTGGTGGCCGTGGCCGTCTCCGCCCTTGCAGTCTCCGGCGCCGTCGCGGCATCCGGCTCCACCCCTTCCTCGGGCACGGTGACCGACACCAGTGGCGCCAAGTCCTGGTCCGCTGGCCCGTTCCTCGCTCCGAACGTGACGGCGCAGGCTGGTGACCCGGTCTGCACGCTGCCCCAGTCCTGTGACGACTACACCCTGACGGTGACGACGCCGGCCGGCTACGGAGACGCCAACAACCTCAAGATCGCGGTCAGCTGGCCCAACGCCGCCGCCGACTTCGACGTCTACGTCCTGAACTCCGCCGGCGCCACGGTGGCCACCGCGGCCTCCTCGGCCGACCCCGAGGTCATCGTGCTGCCGCCGACCAGCGGCACGTACACGGTGCGGGTGGTCCCGTTCGCTCCGCTCGGCCAGAGTTACTCGGCGAGCGCGAGCATGGTGGCCAAGGCCTCCGACGGAGCGCCGGGTTCCACCGCGCCGGCCCCCAAGCTGGCCAATTACGGCGCGCCCGAGACGCTGGCTGACGCGCACAACGCGGGCGAGCCGTCCATCGGCAACAGCTTCAAGACCGGCTCAAGCTTCTACCAGGCCTACCTGTCGACCTACAAGGTCAGGTTCAACGACGCGGTGACCCCGCCGGCGGCCACCTGGAGCGATGTGTCGGCCAAGGCGGCCAATGGCTGCCTGGCAGGGTCGACCATCTCTCTCGATCCGATCCTCTACACCGACGCGGTCACCGGCCGGACGTTCGAGTCGCAACTGTCCGGCGCCAACTCGCTGACCTGCTACACCGATGACGAGGGCCTCACCTGGCACCCGAGCACCGGCGGCGGCATCAAGTCCGGTGTCGATCACCAGACCCTCGGCGGCGGCAACTTCGTCGCCGGGGACCCGCTGAACGCGCTGAACCTCTACCCCCGCGCCGTCTACTACTGCAGCCAGGACATCGCCACCGCGTTCTGCGCGCTGTCGCGCGACGGCGGCGCCACCTTCGGCGTCGGCGTTCCGGTCTACAACCTGCTCGACTGCGGCGGCCTGCACGGCCACATCATGGTTGCCCCCGACGGCACCGCCTACGTGCCGAACAAGAACTGCGGCGGCAACCAGGCAGTGACCGTCTCCTCCGACAACGGCAAGACCTGGACGGTGCACAAGATCCCCAACAGCCTTCCCGGCGACACCGACCCGGCGGTCAGCATCGGCGCCAACGGCACGGTGTACTTCGGTTACGCCAACGGTGACGGCACCCAGCACGTCGCGGTCAGCCACGACAAGGGCGTCACCTGGGTCAACGACTTCAACGTCGGCGCGTCCCAGGGCGTGAAGAACTCGGTGTTCCCGACCGCGGTGGCCGGCGATGACAACCGGGCCGCGGTGAGCTGGATCGGCACCACGACCGCTGGCAACTACCAGGACGCGGTGAACTTCAAGGGCGCCTGGCACCTCTACACCGCCTTCACCTATGACGGTGGCGCCAGCTGGGTGACCGTCGACGCCACCCCGACCGACCCGGTCCAGATCGGCTCGATCTGCACCGGCGGCACGACCTGTGGAACCGACCGCAACCTGCTCGACTTCATCGGCTCCACCATCGACAAGCAGGGCCGGGTCCAGGTCGGCTACGCCGACGGCTGCACCGGCAGCTGCGCGAGCACCGGCGTCAACAACTTCGACGCCTACGCCACCATCGCCCGCCAGTACGACGGCCTGACGATGTTCGCGGCCAGTGACCCGGCGGCCAACCTGACGCTCAGCAATGTCTCCGCTGCCCTCGCGGCCAACGGCGCGTCTTCGATCACGGCGACGGTGACCAACCTCGGCAAGGCGGCCGCGACCGCCCCCGTCCAGTTCGTGGTCAACGGCACGGTGCTGAGCACCTCGGCGCCGGTGGCCGTGCCGGCCGGCACGTCCAAGACGGTGACGGCAGCCTGGAGCACCAAGCAGCTCAAGGGCAGCCAGACCGTGTTGGCGATAACCGACCCCGCCAACGTGGTCACCGAGTCCAACGAGGCCGACAACCGGCGTTCCATCTCGGTGACCATCAAATGAGGTGGGCTGCCCGGGCTGCCGCCGTCGCGACAGCTCTGATCCTGGTTGCCGGTTGCGAGAGCGAGTCTGAGAAGGAGAAAGAGAAGGAGAGAGAAGCGGCTGCGGCCGGCGCCGCCGTCTGCCTCAAGGACGCCAAAGCCGCGCAGTTGCCCGACGGCTTCCCCACGAACTTCCCGTTGCCGGCCGGAACGATCGTCACCTCGGCCGAGAACCGCGGTGATGCCGGCTTGGTGATTGAGGGCGTGACGAACACCGCGTTCAAGGATGTTCTGAAGGGCCTGCAGGACGACCTGCCGGCCAAGGGCTTCACATTGAAGAACGGCGAGACCGAGCCGCATGACGCCGAGTCCGACTGGACCTCAGCGGAGTTCGACGGCCGGTGGGCCATCCGTGAGATGTCCCAGTGCGCGGGTGAGACCTCGGTGTCGGTGGTAGCCCGCAAGAAGTAGCGAGCCCCGCGCGTGACAGCGCGATATACGGTGCCGCCGGCTCACCAGCCGGCGGCACTGTCCATTTCGCTGTGGTTCTGTTGGTCCGGTCGGTTCTGTTGGTCCGGGGGAGTAGGCATACTGACCTGGCCCTGTCGGGTTGAGGGTGAGGAGGCCAGTGGATGGACCAGCCTCGGTTTCTGGCGGCCGTGCCGGCGCTGGCGGTCTCCGACGAGCGGCGCGCGGTCGCGTTCCTGCAGGACGCGTTGGGCTTCGTGGAGTTCCAGCACGAGGGCCGCGGTCTGGGGATCCTGCGACGTGACCAGGTCGAGCTTCACGTCTGGGTGGCTGACGGCAGCGCGCCGGGGGCGGAGCGGCGCCTGGCGGGCAGCGTCTCCTGCCGGATCGAGGTCACCTGCGTCGACGAACTGCATCGGCACTGCCACGAGCTGGGGGTGGTCCATCCCAACGCCGGGTTAAGCGACAAGCCGTGGGGGACGCGCGAATTCGCGGTCCTGGACCCGGACCACAACCTGATCACGCTCTACGAGCGGATCGCTCCGGCATGACCGGTCTGTGGCAGCGCCCCGGCGACTGGATCGTCGGATGGGCCGCGTGTGGGTGCGGCGTCATCGGACTGGTGGCGGGTCTGGTGTGGGGGTTGAGGGTCTACGTTCCCACCGCCTGGGCCGCGGCGCTCGAAGTCGGCGTTCCGGCCGCAGCCGTCGGGGGAGTCATCGGGCTCGGCATCGTCGGCGTGCGCAGCCTTGTGCGCTGGGTTCGCGCGCGATCGGCATAGGCGGAAAACGTCGGGTTCCTACGGCATCGAGCCCCGCCCAGGCCGTACTACGGTGAGGCCATGGCTGACAGCGACCGTCCGTGGGAACCATCCGACGCCGACGCCGAGGTCGAGCACCTGGCGGGCGCGCTGGACCGTTTGCGCGCGACCTTCCGCTGGAAAACTGACGGCCCTCGAACGCAGCAGGGCTACCGCGGACTGAGGCCCTAACGAAGCGGCACGGGGTCTCGTGCGGCGTTGGCGTCCTGACTCTTCACGACGCCACCGGTGACCAGCGCAGCCCGGCTGCGATCGCGTCCCGGTCACCACCCACACTGGAGGCATGGTTGAGGTAGATCCCGATAGCTTCGAGGCGATGGTCGGCCAGGCATTGGACGGGTTGCCCCCGGATCTGGGCCGGATGATGCGCAACGTGGCGGTCGTCGTCGAGCACGACGCCGGCCCTGCGGGCCTGTTGGGGCTCTACCGCGGTATCCCGCTGACGGAGCGCACCAGCCAATACTCCGGCGCGTTGCCCGATCAGATCACCATTTACCACCAGGCGATCTGCTCCATCTGCAGCACCGAGGCCGAAGTCGTGGAAGAGGTGCGCCGGACGGTGATCCACGAAGTGGGCCACCACTTCGGCATCGACGACGATCGCTTGCACGAGCTGGGCTGGTGAGCCTGTTTCCGCCTGAGTGTCTCGGCCCTGCCCGGTGCGGTGGTTCTGCGGTCGATTCCATTTGCTGAAAAGCCGTGCCCGAGGCGGAGAAGGGCGCCATTCTCTCTGCCTGGGAGGGATGCGCTATGACGGACCAGGATGACGGCCTGCACGAGGCCGTTGAGTCCCGGCGGGAAGAACTGATCGCCGACAAGTCAGGGTTCATCGGCGAGTGCCGAGAGACGGTGCCGTTCGGGGAGATGTTCTACGTGTTCGCGGGTGGAAAAGAGTACATGTCCTGTACGCACACACCGCCCCACACTCATCCGGCGTAGTCGGTGGCGGCCCGATCGTTGACTGTCCTGCTGGCCCCGTTGAAGGTGCCACTGGCCACCGCGGCATACACATTGGTGGGCCTGGTGCTGGCGAAATACTGGTATGACGGCGTGTACTGGCCGACGTGGGTCGCCTTGCTCGGAGCTGTCGCATTGGCAGTGGGTATCGCCCCAGCCGCGCGCAGCCTGATAACGCGACGGCCCAAAGCCGCTCTAGGGGCCTTCGAATCCTATGCGTGGCTCAACGGCCTCCTCGCCGCTGTGGCCACGTGCGCGACGGTCCTGGTGACCGTGAAGCTGTCTGCCGTCGCGGGTGAGAAGGACCCCGTGAAAGAACTCATCACCCAGGCGAGCACTGCGTTGACCGCCCTGATCGGTGGAGTCGTCGTCGCGACGAAGGATCGGGACGAGACGCTCGGTAAGTGGATCGCCAAGGAGTTCCAGGCGAAGTTCACCGTGAGAGGGCAAGAGGCGCAGGGGCAGGGGCCCCAGGCCCAAGACGTGCGGGGCATGGTCACCTTGAAACCGGATTCAGCGTCCCTCATAGCCCTTCACACGAAGTATGAGAACGGTTGGACCGACTGGTCGAAGGACAACCGGGCCGCGAGGATCGAGTGCCTTCACGACAACCTGGCGGCCGACAGGGTGTGACCCGGCCCGGCCAGGGGCCGCGAGCGGTGAGCGGGTGAGCGGTGACGAGCGGGTGAGCGGGTGAGCGTCATGCTCAGCGGTCGTCGGAGCGACGCGTGAGCATGACGCTCGACGTCTACGCGGGCTATAAGTCGAATTCGGCGGGAGCGATGCCGAGCGCGAAGCACGCCTCGCGGACGACCTTCTTCTCGTCGTCGTCGAAGTTGCCGTCGGCGCCACCGATGATGATGCCGATCTGGATCACCGCGCGGGCCTCGTTCGGCTTCTTCTTCACCTTGCCGATCTCCTGGATGACCGCCACCTTGCCGAAGTCGAAGTCCGCGCTGAGCTTGTTGGCGTAGCCGTCGAACTTGGCGCGCAAATCGTCGGCGGCGAAGTTGGACAGGGCGTCGTTCGTCGTGATCAGCCCGGCGACCCGACGCCGCTCCTCGGCGTCGATCGTTCCGTCCGCGGCCGCGACCAGCGCGCACATGGCCATGCTCGCGTCGCGGAAGGCGCCGCTCTTCAGGTCGTTCTTCTTGGCGGTGAGCTGTTCCTGCATCCCCTGAGCGGACTGCCGCAGCTGATTCCAGATAGCCATACGTCGGTCTCCTCGCATCATTCGGAGCCACGCGCGGCGGCGACGCGACTGTTCTCACCTGGCCCAACGAGCGGCGCCCGCGTAGGTTCCCGTGCTTGGACCACGCTCGCCTGGCCTACAGGCGGGCGAGCGTCATGCTCAGCGGTCGTCAGGGCGAGGCGTGAGCATGACGCTCGACGTCAGCCAGCGCCGACCCTGCCACGACCTACCAGCCGCGGGCTCGCCACTCGGACAGCTGCGGGCGCTCGGCGCCTAACGTCGAGTCGTTGCCGTGGCCGGGATAGAACCAGGTGTCATCGTCGTAGACGTCGAAGACCCGCCGCTCCAGGTCGTCCATCAGCGACGTGAAGTCCGCAGGCGAAGCCGTCCGGCCGGGCCCGCCCGGAAACAGCGAGTCGCCGGTGAACAGGTGCGACGAGCCGTCCGGGTCGCGGTAGTGCAGCGCCACCGAGCCGGGTGTGTGCCCGCGCAGCACGATCACCCGCAGCTCGGCGTCGCCGACGTGCACCGCGTCACCGTGCTCCAGCCGCCGCTCGGTCGGCACCGGGATGCCTCCGGCGTCCTCGACGCTGGCCATCGTCCGGGCGCCGGTCTGGGCCACCACGGCGGCCAGCGCCTGCCAGTGGTCGGCGTGCTGGTGGGTGGTCAGCACCGTCGCGGCGGTCTCGCCGCCGAGCCGGACAAGCTCCAGCAGCCGGTCGGCCTCGTTCGCGGCGTCGATCAGCAGCGCCTGGCCGCTGGCCTGGCACCGCAGCAGGTAGGCGTTGTTCGACATCGGGCCGACCGCGAGCTTGGTGATGCTCAGCCCGGCCAGCTCGCGGGTGTCCATCGGGCCGCCCACGCTCACCTCGCCCGTGTACGTCATTCTCGGATCACCGGGAGCTCCTCAGTAATGGGGTCTGTCAGCACCTGCACGGAGGCGTCCGGCAGCTTGGACAGCACGGTCTTGACGTAATCCTCCACTGCCGCCTGCCGGCCCACGTCGCGGCCCAGCCGCTCTGACATCAACCACCGGTGCTCGGCGATCTCGTAGAACAGCTCCGCGTCGGGCAGCTTGCGACGCAGCTGGGGCGGCACCATGGACAGAACCCCGTAGAACTTCTCATCCAGCCACCGCCGCGCCGCCAGGTCCTCGGGGATGTCGTGCTCGACGCCCTCGATCCACTTCGCGCGGAACCGGGCGAGGTCGGACAGGATCTGGCGTGCCTGATTCTCCTGCACCCGCAGCCCGGTGAGGGCGTACACCCGGCGCTGGTGATGGCCGGGCTCCACGATGTGGGTCTCGAAGCGCAGCTTGCGGCCGGCGTCCTCGGTCCGGATGCCGATCTCGGAGACGTCGAAGCCCAGCGAGTTCAGCCGCCGAACCCGTTCCTCGATGCGGTAGCTCTCGGTGGTGGGGTAGATCTCGTCGTCGGTCAGCTCGGCCCACAGCTGGTCATAGCGCGGCTGCAGGCCCTGGGCCGTCTCGATCGGGTCGTCGTCAAGGGAGAGGTAACCGCCGGCCTGCAGGTCCATCAGCTCGCCGGCGATGTTCTCGGTGGCGATGGACAGGTCGTGCATCCGCTGGCCGCGCGAGAGCTGCGGGTGCATCTCACCGGTCTCGGCGTCCACCAGGTAGGCCGCCAGCGCCCCGGCGTCGCGCCGGAACAGCGTGTTCGACAGCGAGCAGTCGCCCCAGAAGAAACCGGTCAGGTGCAACCGGACGAACAGCTGGGCCAGGGCGTCCAGCAGCCGTGAGCGCAGGTCGGGCAGCGACCGCTCGGTGAACAGCGACCGGTAGGGCAGCGAGTAGGGCAGGTGCCTGGTGATCAGCAGGCCGTCCAGGTGATGGCCCTCGTGGTCGCCGCGGTCGAGCACGGTGCCGAAGGCGTCGACCACCGGCACCGAGGACTCGGCCAGGGCGCGCAGCAGGTGGTGCTCGCGCGTCACGTAGCGCTCGGTGGCCTCCTTGATCGCGAAGATCTGGTTGTGGGCCCGGATGAAGCGCACCACGTGCCGGGAGATCCCGCGCGGGACCTGCACCAGGCGGGGGTCGTTCCACTCCTCCAGCGGCTTGTCGAAGGGCAGATCGAGAAGCTCGGTGGCGGCCCCGAGCGTGATGATCGTGTAGTTGCCCATGACAGTTTCAAGCGTAGTGCCGGATCGCCGGGCGCTACGGTGTCAGTCATGTCTGTGCGCCCCCTGGAAGAGATCGTCGAGACGGGATGGGCCAAGGCCCTGCAGCCGGTGGCCGCCGAGGTTCGGGCGATGGGGGACTTCCTGCGGGCCGAGCTCGCCGCCGGACGGTCCTACCTGCCGGCCGGCGAGCACGTCCTGCGGGCGTTCAGCCAGCCCTTCGAGGACGTGCGGGTGCTGATCGTGGGCCAGGACCCGTACCCCACGCCCGGGCACCCGGTCGGCCTGTCGTTCTCCGTCGCCCCGGATGTCCGGCCGGTGCCGCGGTCACTGCAGAACATCTACCGCGAGCTGCATGAGGACCTGGGCGTGCCGATCCCGTCCAACGGCGACCTGACGCCGTGGACCAAGCAGGGGGTGCTGCTGCTCAACCGGGTGCTCACCGTGCAGCCGGGCAAGTCCGGCTCGCACGCCGGCAAGGGCTGGGAGCGGGTCACCGACCAGGCAGTGCGGGCCCTGGCAGCCCGGGACCAGCCGCTGGTGGCCATTCTCTGGGGCCGGCAGGCGCAGTCGCTGGAGCCGCTGCTGTCCGACGCCGACTGCCTGAAGTCGGTGCATCCGAGCCCGCTGTCGGCCAGCGGCGGGTTCTTCGGCTCCCGCCCGTTCAGCCGCGCCAACGAGCTGCTGGTCAAGCGGGGCGGCCAGCCGGTGGACTGGCAGCTGACCTAGCGGCAGCACCAGCGCGGCGCGTTGTCGTAGCCCGCGATTACTCTTTCAATGCACGCCGCGCACCTTCGTGGTTGGTGACGGCCGAGCTTCTAGCAACAAAGCCCTTCCCAGACCGCCTGCTGGACCAGAAAGAAGACTGTGGCTGACCGTTTGATCGTCCGTGGCGCCCGTGAGCACAACCTCAAGGACGTCCAGCTGGACCTGCCCCGGGACGCGATGATCGTGTTCACCGGGCTGTCCGGCTCGGGCAAGTCCTCGCTGGCCTTCGACACCATCTTCGCCGAGGGCCAGCGCCGCTACGTCGAGTCGCTGTCGGCCTATGCCCGGCAGTTTCTGGGCCAGATGGACAAACCGGACGTCGACTTCATCGAGGGCCTGTCGCCGGCCGTCTCGATCGACCAGAAGTCGACCTCGCGCAACCCGCGCTCCACCGTCGGCACGATCACCGAGGTCTATGACTACCTGCGGCTGCTCTACGCCCGGATCGGGCACCCGCACTGCCCGACCTGCGGCGAGCCGATCAGCAAGCAGACCCCGCAGCAGATCGTCGACCGGGTGCTCGAGATGCCCGAGGGCACCCGGTTCCAGGTGCTGGCCCCGGTGATCCGCGAGCGCAAGGGCGAGTACGTCGACCTGTTCGCAGACCTGCAGACCAAGGGCTACTCCCGGGTCCGGGTCGACAACGTCAACTACTCGCTGACCGAGCCGCCGACCCTGAAGAAGCAGGAGAAGCACACCATCGAGGTGGTGGTGGACCGGCTGACCGCCCGCGCCTCCAGCAAGCAGCGCATCACCGACTCGGTCGAGACCGCGCTGGGCCTGGCCGGCGGCATGGTGATCCTGGACTTCGTCGACCTGCCAGAGGACGACCCGCACCGCGAGCGGCGGTTCTCCGAGCGGCTGGCCTGCCCGAACGAGCACCCGCTGGCCATCGACGAGCTCGAGCCCAGGTCGTTCTCGTTCAACGCCCCGTTCGGCGCCTGCCCGGCGTGCACCGGCATCGGCACCCGCAAAGAGGTCGACCCCGAGCTGCTGGTGCCCGACCCTGAGAAGTCGCTGGCCGACGGCGCCATCGCCCCGTGGGCCAACGGCCAGAACAGCGACTACTTCCTGCGGCTGCTCGAGGGCCTGGGCGACCAGCTCGGCTTCAGCGTGCAGACCCGGTGGGACCGGCTGCCGGCCCGCGCCCAGAAGGCGGTGCTGCACGGCAGCTCCGAGCAGGTGCACGTCCGGTACAAGAACCGCTACGGCCGCGAGCGGTCCTACTACGCCAGCTACGAGGGCGTGGTGCCGTGGCTGGAGCGCCGGCACGCCGAGACCGACAGCGACTGGAGCCGGGAAAAGTACGAGGGCTTCATGCGCGAGGTCGACTGCCCGACCTGCGGCGGCACCCGGCTCAAGCCCGAGATCCTGGCGGTCACGGTGGCCGGCAAGTCCATCGCCGAGATCTGCGCCCTGTCGATCGGCGAGGCCGCGAAGTTCCTGGCCGGCCTGCGGCTGACCGAGCGCGAGGAGATGATCGCCGTCCGGGTGGTCAAAGAGGTCAACTCGCGGCTGGGCTTCCTGGTCGACGTGGGGCTTGACTACCTGTCGCTGAACCGGGCCGCGGCCACGCTGGCAGGCGGCGAGGCCCAGCGGATCCGGCTGGCCACCCAGATCGGCGCCGGCCTGGTCGGGGTGCTCTACGTCCTCGACGAGCCCTCGATCGGCCTGCACCAGCGTGACAACCGCCGGTTGATCGACACCCTGATCCGGCTGCGCGACCTGGGCAACACCCTCATCGTGGTCGAGCACGACGAGGACACCATCCGGGCCGCGGACTGGATCGTCGACATCGGGCCCCAGGCCGGCGAGCACGGCGGCCAGGTGGTCGTCTCGGGAACCCTTGAGGATCTGCTGGAGTCGAAGGACTCGATCACCGGCGGCTACTTGTCCGGCCGCCGGGCTATCGACGTGCCGGCGATCCGCCGGCCGGTGACCGCCGGCCGCGAGCTGGTGGTCGAGGGCGCTCGCGAGCACAACCTGCGCGACATCGACGTCAGCTTCCCGCTCGGGGTGTTCGTCGCCGTGACCGGCGTGTCGGGCTCGGGCAAGTCCACTTTGGTCAACGACATCCTGCACGCGACGCTGGCCAACAAGATCAACGGCGCGAAGATGCCGCCGGGGCGGCACAAGCGGGTCACCGGGATAGACCAGCTGGACAAGGTGGTCGGGGTCGACCAGTCGCCGATCGGGCGCACCCCGCGGTCCAACCCGGCTACCTACACCGGCGTCTTCGACCACGTCCGCAAGCTGTTCTCCGAGACCACCGAGGCCAAGGTCCGCGGCTACCTGCAGGGCCGGTTCTCCTTCAACGTCAAGGGCGGTCGGTGCGAGAACTGCGTCGGCGACGGCACCATCAAGATCGAGATGAACTTCCTGCCCGACGTCTACGTCCCGTGCGAGGTGTGCAAGGGCGCCCGGTACAACCGGGAGACCCTGGAGGTGCACTACAAGGGCAAGACGATCTCCGAGGTGCTGGACATGCCGATCGAGGAGGCGGCGGAGTTCTTCCGGCCGATCTCGAAGATCGCCCGGCACCTGGAGACCCTGGTGGACGTGGGACTGGGCTACGTGCGGCTCGGGCAGCCGGCGCCGACCCTGTCCGGGGGTGAGGCGCAGCGGGTGAAGCTGGCCAGCGAGCTGCAGAAGCGCTCCACCGGGCGCACCATCTACGTGCTCGACGAGCCGACCACCGGCCTGCACTTCGAGGACGTGTCCAAGCTGCTCGCGGTGCTGCAGTCCCTGGTCGACAAGGGCAACTCGGTGATGGTCATCGAGCACAACCTCGACGTCATCAAGACCGCCGACTGGGTGATCGACATGGGCCCCGAAGGCGGCTCCGGCGGCGGCACGGTGGTGGCCCAGGGCACCCCGGAGGACGTGGCGCGGGTGGCCGGCTCCTACACGGGGCAGTTCCTGGCCGGCATCCTGGCCGATCGGTTGGAGTCCGATCGGTTGGAGTCCGAGCGCGCCGGTGAGCAATCCGCCAAGCCGGCGCGCAAGGTGCGCCAGCCCGTGGCCGCCGCGAGCAACGGCTCAGCGCCGGTGAAGCAGTCAGTGGCAAAGGTCACCAAGGTGAGCGCCAAGACCACGGCCACCAGAAACGGCACGGCCAAGGTCACCCCAGCCGAGAACGGCACGGCCAAGAACGGCACGGCCAAGAACGGCACGGCCAAGGCCACCCCAGCCAAGGCAGCCAAGGCCAGCCCAGCCAAGGCAGCCAAGGCCAGCCCAGCCAAGGCGACCAAGGCCAGCCCAGCCACAACCACAGCCAAGGCCAGTGCTGCCAAGACCAGCGCTACCAAGACCACGGCTGCCAAGACCGTGCGACGGACGAGCGCGGCCACCACCCGGGCGGGCGGTCGGGCGACCGCTGTCCGGCAGCCGAGCGCTGACGGCTACTGAGCGCCATCGGCTTTCCTGAGAACCATTCCCTTTCCAGCGACCTAGGCTCTACCCGTGGCTGACCCGTCCTCATACCGCCCGGCTACGGGCTCGATCCCGGTCGAGCCCGGCGTGTACCGGTTTCGGGACGCCACGGGCCGGGTCATCTACGTCGGCAAGGCCAAGAGCCTGCGGTCCCGGCTGAACTCCTACTTCGCCGACATCAGCGCCCTGCACCCGCGCACCAGGCAGATGGTCACCACGGCCGCCAGCGTCGAGTGGACCATCGTCACCACCGAGGTCGAGGCGCTGCAGCTGGAGTACAACTGGATCAAGGAGTTCGATCCGCGGTTCAACGTCCGCTACCGCGATGACAAGTCCTACCCGTCGCTGGCAGTCACCCTCAACGAGGAGTACCCGCGGCTGCAGGTGATGCGCGGTCCGAAGAAGGCCGGCGTCCGGTACTTCGGCCCGTACGCCCACGCCTGGGCGATCCGCGAGACCCTCGACCTGCTGCTGCGGGTGTTCCCGGCCCGCACCTGTTCCAACGGGGTGTTCAAACGGGCCGGTCAGATCGGACGGCCCTGCCTGCTCGGCTACATCGGCAAGTGCAGCGCGCCGTGCGTGGGGCGGGTCAGCGCCGCCGAGCACCGCGCCATCGTCGAGGACTTCTGCGACTTCATGGCCGGCAAGACCGACAGCATGATCCGCCGGCTGGAGCGCCAGATGGCCGAGGCCAGCGACAACCTGGAGTTCGAGCGGGCGGCCCGGCTGCGCGATGACCTCGGCGCGCTGCGCCGGTCCATGGAGAAGCAGGCGGTGGTGCTGACCGACGGCACCGACGCCGATGTCGTGGCCTTCGCCACCGACGAGCTGTCCGCGGCCGTCCAGGTCTTCCACGTCCGAGGCGGCCGGGTGCGGGGGCAGCGGGGCTGGGTGGTCGACTCCACCGCCGGGCTCAACGACGAGTCCTCCGTCGGCGAGCTGGTGGAGCAGTTCGCCCTGCAGTTCTACGGCCAGGAGGACGCCGTCGTCCCGCGCGAGGTGCTGGTGCCCGAGCTGCCCGAAGACCACGAGGCGCTGACCGAGCTGCTCAGCGAGCGGCGGGGCAGCCGGGTGTCGCTGCGGGTGCCTCAACGCGGTGACAAGCGGGCTCTGATGCAGACCGTGGAGCGCAACGCCCAACAGGCGTTCCTGCAGTACAAGCTGCGCCGGGCCAGCGACCTGACCGCCCGCTCGCAGGCGCTGGCCGAGCTGCAGGAAGCGCTCGGCATGCCCGATGCCCCGCTGCGCATCGAGTGCTTCGACATCAGCCACGTGCAGGGCACCAACGTGGTGGCCAGCATGGTGGTGTTCGAGGACGGCCTGGCCCGAAAGAGCGAGTACCGGCGCTTCACCATGCAGAGCAGCGGCGGTGACACCGACTGGATCGCCGAGGTGATCCGGCGCCGGTTCGCCCGCCAACTGCAGGAGCAGGCCGCCGAGTTGGCGGCGGCCCCCGACTGGCAGAGCGGGGCCGAGGCCAAGCCGGTCAAGCGGTTCGCCTATCCGCCGAACCTGGTGGTGGTCGACGGCGGCGCCCCGCAGGTGGCGGCCGCGCAGAACTCCCTGGCCGAGCTGGGCATCACCGACGTGACGCTGGTGGGCCTGGCCAAGCGGCTGGAGGAGGTCTGGGTTCCGGACGAGGACTTCCCGGTGATCCTGCCCCGGGCCTCTGAGGCGCTGTACCTGCTGCAACGGGTCCGGGACGAGGCGCACCGGTTCGCGATCACCTTCCATCGGCAGAAGCGGTCCAAGTCGATGACCGAGTCGGAGCTGATCGGCATCGCGGGGCTCGGCCCGGCCCGCCGCAAGGCGCTGCTGACCCGGTTCGGATCGCTGCGGCAACTGCGCGCGGCCTCCGTCGAGGAGGTCGCGCAGGTGCCCGGCTTCGGGCCCGAGCTGGCCCAGCGGGTGACCGAGGCGCTGGCGGCCAATGCGGCCGACCGGGAGCCTGCGGTCAACATGGCGACCGGTGAGGTGCTCAACTAGCGCAATCAACCGCAGACCGCGCAAGATGCCTTGTGACCGAAGCGGCGCATCGATGAGCCACGCAGCCCGAACCCAAGATCGACCGCAACCGAAGGAGTCCTTTGATGGCCAGCGCAGAGCGCGGCGCACTCCAGACGGTGATCGTCACCGGCCTGTCCGGCGCCGGTCGCAGCACTGCCGCCAAGTGCCTGGAAGACCTCGGGTTCTTCGTGGTGGACAACCTGCCGCCGGAACTGGTCGCCACCATGGTCGACCTGGGCAGCCGCAGCCAGGGGGCGGTCACCCGGCTCGCCGTCGTGATGGACGTGCGCAGCCGGGCCTTCTCCACCGACCTGACCGGTGTCATCGCCGAGCTCGAACGGCGTGAGCTGCAACCGCAGATCCTGTTCCTCGAAGCCAACGACAACGTGCTGATCCGCCGGTTCGAGAGCGTGCGCCGGGCCCATCCGCTGCAGGGTGACGGGCGGTTGTCCGACGGCATCATCGCCGAGCGCTCGATCCTGGAACCGTTGCGCGACATCGCCGACCTGGTGCTCGACACCTCTGAGCGCTCGGTTCCCCAGCTGCGGCAGGCGATCGAGCAGGCCTTCGCCGTCGGCGGCATGGACCTGCCCGAGCTGAAGGCGACGGTGGTCTCCTTCGGCTTCAAGTACGGGCTTCCCGCCGACGCCGACCTGGTGGTCGACGTGCGGTTCCTGCCCAACCCGTACTGGATACCGGAGCTTCGGCAGTTGACCGGCGAAGCCCCGGAGGTCGCCGACTACGTGCTCAGCCAGCAGTCGGCCCTGGAGTTCCTGGACATGTACATCCCGATCCTGCAGCTGATCGGCGCCGGCTACCGCCGGGAGGGCAAGCACTACCTCACGCTGGCGGTCGGCTGCACCGGCGGCAAGCACCGCTCGGTCGCGATGAGCCGCGAGCTGGTGCGCCGCCTGGTCGGCCTGGGCATCCGGGCGACCGCGGTGCACCGGGACCTGGGCCGGGAATAGTGGCCGCCCCGGCACCGGACGCGTCGAGCCAGCCGGCGGCGCCCGCCAGGCGACCCAGGGTCGTGGCGCTCGGCGGCGGCCACGGCCTGCACGCCTCGCTGTCGGCGCTGCGGCTGCTCGACGTCGACATCACCGCGGTGGTGACCGTCGCCGACGACGGCGGCTCCTCGGGCCGGATCCGGCGCGAGTTGGGGCTGCTGCCGCCCGGCGACCTGCGGATGGCGCTGTCGGCGCTGGCGACCGGCCGGCTCGCCGGTCATTCCGACCGCGCTGAGAGCTCTGCCGGGCTGGCCTGGTCGACGGTGCTGCAACACCGGATGGGCGGCGCGGGCGCGCTGGCCGGGCATCCGATCGGCAACCTCTTGCTGACCGGCCTGATGGAGCTGCACGATGACGCCGTGACCGCCCTGGACGCCGTCGCCGAGCTGGTCGGCGCCCGCGGCCGGGTGTTGCCGATGTCGGCGCGGCCCCTGGATCTGATGGCCGACGTCGCCAGCGTGGACCCCGACGACCCGGTGCAGTTCCGCCGGATCCGCGGCCAGTCGGCGATCGCGGCCACGTCCGGCCGGGTCACCTCGGTGCGGTTGATTCCCGAGGACGCCCCGGCCTGCCCCGAAGCGGTCCAGGCCATTCTGCGAGCCGACGCGGTGATCCTCGGCCCGGGCTCGTGGTTCACCAGCGTGATACCGCACCTGCTGGTGCCAGAGCTGGCCGCGGCGCTGACCACCACCGACGCGCTGATGATCACGGTGCTCAACCTTGAGCCGCAGGTCGGCGAGACCGACGGGTTCTCCCCGGAGGAGCATCTGCGGGTGCTGCACGAGCACTGCCCGCAGCTCGGGGTCGACGTGGTGATCGCCGACCGGGACGCGGTGCTGGACGGGCCGAGCCTGCAAAGCTACGCCGAGGGGATCGGCGCCCGGCTGGTGCTGGCGCCCATCGCGCTGGCCGAGTCCGGGGCAAGGCATGATCCGTGCAAGCTCAGTCTCGCCGTGGCCGAGGCCGCCGGACTGGGGCGCACGAAAAGCGACGGTGGGTTCCACCGCGGCCCGACGGACGAAGGAGTGCTCTGATGGCGATGACGGCTGCTGTCAAGGACGAGCTCAGCCGAGTGACCATCACCAGGGCATCGGCCCGTCGCGCGGAGATCGCGACCATGCTGCGGTTCGCCGGGGCGCTGCACCTGGTCGCCGGGCACATCATCGTCGAGGCAGAGCTCGACACCGGCTCAGTGGCCCGCCGGCTGCGCAAGGAGATCGCCGAGGTCTACGGGCACACCGCCGAGATCCAGGTCGTCACCGGCGGCAGCCTGCGCAAGGGCACCCGTTACCTGGTCCGGGTGAGCAAGGACGGCGAGGGGCTGGCCCGTCAAGCCGGGCTGGTGGACCTGCGCGGCCGACCGGTCCGGGGCCTGCCCACCCAGGTGGTGGCCGGCACCCTGTCCGAGGCCGAGGCGGCCTGGCGGGGCGCCTTCCTGGCGCACGGCTCGCTCACCGAGCCGGGCCGGGCCGGCGCCCTGGAGATCACCTGCCCCACCAACGAGGCGGCCCTGGCCCTGGTCGGCGCCGGCCGGCGGCTCGGCATCCTGGCCAAGGCCCGCGAGGTCCGCGGGGCCGACCGGGTGGTGGTCCGCGACGGTGACGCCATCGGCGCGCTGCTCACCAGGCTGGGCGCCCACGACTCGGTGATGGCCTGGGAAGAGCGCCGGATGCGCCGGGAGGTGCGAGCCACCGCGAACCGGTTGGCCAACTTCGACGACGCCAACCTGCGCCGGTCCGCGCGGGCTGCCGTCGCCGCCGGCGCCAGGGTCGAGCGCGCCATGCACATCCTCGGCTCGGACGCTCCCGAGCACCTGCTGCAGGCCGGCCGGCTGCGCCTGGAGCACAAGCAGGCCTCGCTGGAAGAGCTGGGCAGCCTGTCGGACCCGCCGATGACCAAGGACGCGGTGGCGGGCAGGATCCGGCGGCTGCTGGCGATGGCCGACAAGCGGGCCCAGGACGAGGGCATCCCGAACACCGAGGCCGCGGTGACCCCGGAGATGCTGGCGCCCTGAGACCGGCCGGCCTGCCCCACGCGGCCACGCTCCGGTATCAGCCTGGTAACACCGCATGCCGACGCACCCGATAAAGTTGACCCCGGACCCTGCGGGGGCCGGTCAGCAGCGTCGCGGCCAGGCACGACCAGCAGCACCTCGGACCTGATTTTTTCGCTGAGACACACGATGCACAAGGAGACCTGTAGTGACTGTTCGGGTGGGTATCAACGGCTTCGGCCGCATCGGACGCAACTTCTTTCGGGCGGTGCAGGCCAGCGGCGCCGATGTCGAGGTGGTGGCGGTCAACGACCTCACCGACAACAAGACGCTGGCCCACCTGCTCAAGTACGACTCGATCCTGGGCCGGTTCCCGGCCGAGATCGGCTACGACGAGCAGAACATCATCGTCGCCGGCAAGCCGATCCGGGCGCTGGAGGAGCGCGACCCGGCGAACCTGCCGTGGAAGGAACTCGGCGTGGACGTCGTCGTCGAGTCGACCGGCTTCTTCACCAAGGCCGCCGACGCCCGCAAGCACCTGGACGGCGGCGCCAAGAAGGTCATCATCTCCGCACCCGCCACCGATGACGACATCACCATCGTGATGGGCGCCAACCACGAGCTGTACGACCCGCAGCAGCACCACATCATCTCCAACGCCTCCTGCACCACCAACTGCCTGGCGCCGCTGGCCAAGGTCCTTCACGACGCCTTCGGGATCGAGAAGGGCCTGATGACGACGATCCACGCCTACACCCAGGACCAGAACCTGCAGGACGCCCCGCACAAGGACCTGCGCCGGGCGCGCGCCGCCAACCTGAGCATCATCCCCACCTCGACCGGCGCGGCCAAGGCGATCGGCCTGGTGCTGCCGGAGTTGAAGGGCAAGCTCGACGGCTACGCGATGCGGGTGCCGGTGCCGACCGGCTCGGTCACCGACCTGACCGTGACGCTGTCGCGCGAGACCACCGTGGACGAGGTCAAGGCCGCGTACAAGGCCGCCGCCGACGGCCCGTTGAAGGGTTACCTCGTCTACACCGAGGACCCGATCGTGTCCGCCGACATCGTCACCGACCCGGCGTCGTGCATCTTCGACGCCACCCTGACCAAGGTGATCGGCGACCAGGTGAAGGTGGTCGGCTGGTACGACAACGAGTGGGGCTACTCCAACCGGCTGGTCGACCTGATCGGCTACGTGGGCGCCACCCTGTAACGCCCGAGCCGGCAGGAGCCGGCAACGGCTCGCCGACCGAGACCCTGGAGTCGGCCCGCCGACCGAGACCTTGGAGTCGGCCCGCCGACCGAGACCCTGGAGTGGATCTGTATGCGCACGGTGGACGATCTGATCAAGGTCGGGGTGGCCGGGCGGCGCGTCCTGGTGCGTTCTGACCTCAACGTGCCGCTGTCCAAGGACGAGCCCCCGGTGGTCACCGACGACGGCCGGATCCGGGCGTCGCTGCCGGTGCTGGCGCAGTTGCTCAACCACGGCGCCCGAGTGATCGTGGCGGCGCATCTGGGCCGGCCGAAGGGCGCGCCGGAGGAGAAGTACTCGTTGCGCCCGGTGGCCGACCGGCTGGCGGCCTTGCTGGGCGCCCCGGTGGAGTTCGCGCTCGACACCGTGGGCGAAAGCGCCCGGCTGCTGGCCGACGGCCTGGCCGACGGCCACCTGCTGCTGCTGGAGAACGTCCGGTTCAACCCCGGCGAGACCTCCAAGGACGAGGCCGAGCGTGCCGCCTTCGCCAAGGCGCTGGCCCAGCTGACCGGCGGCGAGGACGACGGCGGCGCCTACGTCAACGACGCCTTCGGAGCGGTGCACCGCGCGCACGCCTCGGTCTATGACGTCGCGCGGCTGCTGCCGCATTACTGCGGCGGGCTCGTGCGCGAGGAGCTCGACGTGCTGCGCCGGTTGACCGGCGAGGCCGGCGAGGTGCGGCGGCCCTACGTCGTGGTGCTCGGCGGGTCCAAGGTGTCGGACAAGCTGGGCGTCATCTCCTCGCTGCTGCCCAAGGTGGACCGGCTCCTGGTCGGCGGCGGCATGTGCTTCACGTTCCTCAAGGCGCAGGGCCACGAAGTCGGCGACTCGCTGCTGGAGGCCGACCAGGTGCAGACCTGCCAGCGGTTGCTGGCCGAGGCCGGCGACAAGATCGTGCTGCCCACCGACGTGGTGGTGTCGGCCGAGATCTCCGACGACGCCAGCACCCAGACGGTGCCGGCCGACGCGATCCCGGCCGGGCTCAAGGGCCTGGACATCGGGCCGGACTCGGTGGCCCGGTTCACCGAGGCGCTGTCCGGCGCCGGCACGGTCTTCTGGAACGGCCCGATGGGGGTCTTCGAGGTGTCGCCGTTCGCGGCCGGCACCAAGGGCGTGGCCGAGGCGGTCGCCGGGTGCGAGGGGCTGACGGTGGTCGGCGGCGGCGACTCGGCCGCGGCGGTCCGAGCGCTGGGCATCGACGTCAACCGGTTCAGCCACATCTCCACCGGCGGCGGCGCCTCCCTGGAGTACCTGGAAGGCAAGACCCTGCCGGGCGTCGCCGTCCTCGAGGAGAGCTAGATGGCCCGCACGCCAGCACGCACCCCCCTGATCGCCGGCAACTGGAAGATGAACCTGAACCACCTGGAGGCCCTGGCCCTGGTGCAGAAGGTCGCCTTCAGCCTCAAGCCACAGCACTTCGAGGCCGTCGAGGTGGTGGTGCTGCCGCCGTTCACCGACATCCGCTCGGTGCAGACGCTGGTGGACGGCGACAAGCTGGCGTTGCGCTACGGCGCCCAGGACCTGTCACCGCACGCAGGCGGCGCCTACACCGGTGACATCTCCGGCGCCATGCTGGCCAAGCTCGGCTGCAGCTACGTCGTGGTCGGGCACTCCGAGCGCCGCGAGCATCATCAAGAGACCGACGAGGTGGTCAACGCCAAGGTCATCGCGGCCTACGCCAACGAGCTGACCCCGATCCTGTGCGTCGGCGAACGGCTGGAGGTCCGCGAGGCCGGCGAGCAGGTGCCCCACTGCCTGAGCCAGCTGAGCGCCGGCCTGGCCGGCGTGCCCGCCGAGCAGGCCGCCGCCGTCGTCATCGCCTACGAGCCGGTGTGGGCGATCGGCACCGGCAAGGTGGCCACCCCGGCCGACGCGCAGGAAGTGTGCGCGGCGGTCCGTGGGCGGCTAGCCGAGCTGTACAGCCCCGAGCTGGCGGCCGGCGTTCGGGTGCTCTACGGCGGTTCGGTGAAGTCCACCAACGCCGGTGACATCGTGGCCCAGCCAGACGTCGACGGCGCCCTGGTCGGCGGCGCCAGCCTCGACGGCGCCGAGTTCGCCGGAATCTGCATCGCCGCTGGCGGCGGGCCGATTCCGGCGTGAGCCCGGCTTCTGGACTGAGGCGCCAGCTGCGGCAAGCTGAGCAGGTATCCTCTTGACACATATCGCGTCAACCCGTCTAGATCTGCGAGGCCGTCGAACCACATGATCATCACGACGCTGTCGATCGTCCTCATCATCGCGAGCCTGCTGCTGATGGTCCTGGTGCTGCTGCACCGCGGCAAGGGCGGCGGCCTCTCCTCGATGTTCGGCGGCTCGCTCTACTCCAGCCTGTCGGGCTCCTCCGTGGTCGAGCGCAACCTCGACCGGCTCACCGTCATCGCCGGCCTGGTCTGGTCCATCTGCATCATCGGTCTCGGACTGCTCTACAAGGCGAGCTGATCCCACCCGCGGCGGTCATCGCGGCGGCCGCGCGAAGCGTCGGAGCTCCTGGCCGAAGCCTCACAGTGACATCGAGTTAGAGGAGTCAAGAAGTGGCAGGTGGCAGCGCAATCCGCGGCAGCCGGGTCGGCGCCGGGCCGATGGGGGAGCGGGAGCGTGGCGAGTCCGCTCCCCGCCAGTGGGTCTCGTTCTTCTGCGCCAACGGCCACGAGACCAAGCCTGCCTTCGCGATCGAGGCCCTGGTGCCCGACACCTGGGACTGCCCGCGCTGCGGCTTTCCAGCCGGCCGCGAGTCCGCGGCCCCGCCGGCCGCACCCCGCAACGAGCCGTACAAGACCCACCTGGCCTACGTGAAGGAGCGCCGCTCCGACGCCGACGGCGACGCCATCCTCGAAGAGGCGCTGGCTCGGCTGCGGGCCCGCCGCGGCGAGGCCTGACCCCTGCCCGCCGGCCGCTTCAGCGGCCAGGCTCCTCAGCGCACTGCCGGCCGCTTCAGCGGCCAGGCGCCTCAGAGCACCGGCTGGCCGTCGGGACGCCGAGGCAGGCCGGCCGCCGCGTCCCGGTCCACCAGCCACAACGTCCGCAGTCGCCCGCGCGGGCCGGCGGCGGGCACCTGCACCCGACCGGCGCCGCTGAGCGCCAGCGCGACCGCCCGGGACTTGCCGGCGCCGGAGGCCACGAACCAGATCTCGTTCGCCGCGGCCAGGCCCTCGAAGCTCAGCGAGATCCGCAGCGGCGGCGGCTTGGGTGAGTTGCGCACCGCGATCACCGGGCCGGAGTCGTCATAGGCGCTGGGGTGCTCGGGAAACAGCGACGCGCAGTGCCCGTCCGGGCCGACGCCCAGCAGCAGCACGTCGAAGTGCGGCAGCTCGTGGGGATCGTCGGGCCGGCGGGCAGCCGACAGCTGCTCGGCGTAACCGGCCGCGGCCCGGTCGAGGTCGGCGAACGGGCCGTCACTGGCCGGCATCGGAAACAGCCGGGCAGCGGTGAACGGCGAATGAGAGAACAGCAGCCGGTTCGCCGGGGCGTCGTTGCGGTCGGCAGAGTCGGCCGGGACGTAACGCTCATCGGCCCAGAACACGTCCACCCGCGCCCAGTCGACGGCCTCGCGCGAGGCCGTCGCGGCGATCGCCGACCAGACCTTCTCCATGATCGAGCCCGCGGTCAGGGCCAGCGCCGCCCGGCCGCGCGTCTGCTGAGCGCGGGCCAGGGTGGACACCACCCGCACCGCCACGTCGGTGGCCAGGTTCTCGGCAGTGGCCTGGACGATCAGCTCTGGCGGGGCTGGCATGGGGCCTCTCAGGCTTCCGACGGGGCGGGCATCGACTCAGGCCTCCTGCTGGGCCAGCGCCGGATCGTGCCAGATGTGGGTTCGCACCGCCGGGCGGTCATTGAGGCCGGTCAGCCCCGACACCGCGCCCAGAGCCTCGCCGTAGGGCTGGTCGTCGTCCAGGCGGCGCAACTCCTCGGCCAGCATGTCACCGGTGGTGCGCTGGGGGAACGGCTGGATGGTGTCGAGCTGCCCGGGCCGGCGCATCAGCAGCTTGTAGCCCTCGTTGGTCATCTGCACCGTCCGGCCGTCTTCGAACTCGACCGCGACCGCGACGATGTACTTGCCCTCGGCCTTCTCCACCGGAACCGGGATCCCCAGCCGCGACGTCAGCCAGCCGGCCAGCAACTGGGCCGAGGGGTCCTGCGGGTTGCCGGACACGGTCACCGAGGTGGCCGGTGAGGATGCGGTGTCGAACGCCGCCGCCAGCGCTGCCCGCCAGGGCGTGATCACCGTCCAGGTCAGGTCGGTGTCACCCGGGGCGTAGTCGATGGCCCGTTGCTGCAGCGAGGCAGCCGGGGCGGCGTCACGGATCACGTTGGTGATGCGGCGGTCGGCGAACACGCCGAGCGGGTCGTTGGCGATCACCTTGGGGGTCTCGGAGTACCACCAGGCGACCACCGGCGCGTCCGGGGCCAGCAGCGGCAGCGTCACCGACTCGGCGTGCAGCGCCAGACGCCCGAACATCCTGAGCACCACGGCCTCACCGGGTCCGAGGCGCCCGCCGATCGACACCTCGGCGTCCAGCCGGGGGACCGGGGCGTCGATGTGGTGCCTCAGCACCATGATCACCCGCATCGGGTGCTTGGCCGACGCCGTCGCCACGGCCGCCTCCACATCGGCGGTGTCCTTCTCTTCCAGCACCACAACCAGCGTGAGGGCCAGGCCGCTGGTCACCGCCCCGCCCGAGCGTCGCTTGGCGGCCAGCGCCTGCACCACCGCGGTTCCGGTGGTGTCCCAGAGTGTGGTCACCGCGCATCTCCTCTATCTGAGTGGGTCGAGCCTGGACGGGCCGTGCCTGGACGGCTCTGGGGTGAAGGGGCCGTGCCTGAGCGGGTCACGGCCGTCGCCAGCTGCGCCCGTCGCGGGCCAGCATCTCGTCAGCGGCCTTGGGACCCCACTCGCCGGCCCGGTAGGCCTCCGGCTCCTGACCGGCCCAGAACTCCTCCAACGGGTCGATCACCCGCCAGGACGCCTCGACCTCCTCGTTGCGCGGGAACAGCGTGGCGTCGCCGAGCATGACGTCGAGGATCAGCCGCTCGTAGGCCTCGGGGCTGGACTCGGTGAACGCCTCGCCGTACAGGAAGTCCATCGCGACGTCGCGGACCTCCATCATCGACCCAGGGACCTTGGAGCCGAACTTCAAGGTGACGCCCTCGTCGGGCTGGACCCGGATCACCAACTGGTTGTGGCCGAGCTCCTCGGTGTCGGTGTGGCTGAACGGCAGGTGCGGCGCCTTCTTGAACAGCACCGCGATCTCGGTCACCCGGCGCGGCAACCGCTTTCCGGTGCGCAGGTAGAACGGCACGCCGGCCCAGCGCCGGGTGTCGATCCCGAGCCGGACGGCGGCGTAGCTCTCGGTCTTGGAGTCCTCGGGGATGTCCTTCTCGGCGCGGTAGGCGACGACTCGCTCGCCGGCCAGCCAGCCCTGCTGGTACTGCCCGCGGATGGCGTACGCGCCGGTGTCGCTGGGCAGCCGGATCGCCCGCAGCACCTTGAGCTTCTCGGTGCGGATCGCGTCGGCGGTGAACTCCACCGGCTCTTCCATCGCGGTCAGCGCCAGCAGCTGCAGCAGGTGGTTCTGCAGGACGTCGCGAGCGGCGCCGGTGACGTCGTAGAAGCCGGCCCGGCCGGCGATGCCGACGTCCTCGGCCATCGTGATCTGAACCGAGTCGACGTAGTTGGCGTTCCACACCGGCTCGAAGAGCTGGTTGGCAAAGCGCAGCGCCATCAGGTTCTGCACCGTCTCCTTGCCGAGGTAGTGATCGATCCGGAACACGTCCTTGGCGGTGAACACCTCGTCGACCAGGGCGTTGAGCGCTTTGGCGCTGGGCAGGTCGTGCCCGAACGGCTTCTCCACCACGACCCGGCGCCAACCGCCGGAGGTGGCGTTGTCGGCCATCTTGGTGCGCTCCATCTGCTTGAGCACCACCGGGAACATGCTCGGCGGGACCGACAGGTAGAAGGCTGCGTTGCCCTTGATGCCGTGGCTCTGGCGCAGCTCGTCCAGCGTGGTGGCCAGGGTGTCGAAGGCGGCGTCGTCGTCGAACGAGCCGGCCACGAACTTGATGTCACCCGACAGCCGGGCCCAGACCTCCTCGTTCCAGTCGGTGCGGGCGTGCTCCTTGGCCGCCTTCTTGGCCAGCGACTCGAAGTCGCCGTCCTCCCAGTCCCGGCGGGCGAAGCCGAGCAGCACGAAGTCGGCCGGCAACAGGCCCCGGTTGGCCAGGTCATAGATCGCCGGCAGCAGCTTCTTGCGCGCCAGGTCACCGGTGACGCCGAAGACCACCAGGGCGCAGGGCTCGGGCACCCGTGGCAGCCGCCGGTCCCCGGGATCGCGCAGCGGGTTGGATCGCAACCCGGGACGAGTCTCCGGCCCCTCGCCAGCGTCGATCGCGGGGGACTGGTCCTCGGTCAGGCTCACGTCACTTCTCCTTGGAGCGCTTGCAGAAGCTGACCGATGCCCGCGGCCCGGTCGGTCAGATGCAGGTGTAGCACCGGTCTGCCCTTGTCGGCGAGCACCGTGGCGTCGCCGGCGGCCTGCGCGCGCTGCAGCGAGGCGAAGGTGTACGGGCGGTCCGGCACGGCCAGGTCGCCCCCAGTCTCCTGCGAGGCGTCGGCGGTGAGCTGCAGGAACACGCCGTTGGGGTGTCCGCCCTTGTGGTACTGGCCGGTCGAGTGCAGGAACCGGGGTCCCCAGCCGAAGGTGGTCTGCAGGCCGGTGCGGCGTGCCACCGCCGGACGCAGGTCGGCCGCCGTGGCGTCGGCGTGCCGGTCGAGGTAGGCCTGGATGCTGACGTAGCCCCGCTCGGGCGCCGCGGCCAGGAATGCCTGCAGCGCGTCGGCCAGCGTGCTCGCGCCAGCCAGGTCGAAGCCGGCGCTGAACACTTCCACGGCCCCGTCGGTCAGGGCCGGTCGCTCCTGGGCGGCCTGCTCCGGGGCGTCGAGCAGCGCCCGCGCCTGCTTCTTGGCCTCCTCGACGTTGGGCTGGTCGAAGGGGTTGATCCCGATGACACGCCCGGCCACGGCGGTGGCGTACTCCCAGAGCAGCAGCTGCGCGCCGAGCGGCCCGCTGACCGCCGCCCCCCACCCCGAGGGCGGCTCAACGGACTCCCGATCGCCTCCGAGGCTGACCAGGATCGCGTCCGGGCCCGCGTCGGCGAATCCGGCGGCCTGCGGGCTCTCCACGACCACCGGAAGCAGGCCGCGGCCGTCCTTGCCGGTCGACTCGGCGATCAGTTGCTCGGCCCAGTCACCGAAGCCGGTGATGCCCGAGCCGAAGTCGGCGAAGACCACCTTGTCCAAGCCGGCGTCGTGCGCCTGGCCCAGCAACGCGCCGAGCCGGAGGCCGGGGTTGGCCCCGGAGTCCACCGACAGCGCCTCGGCGGCCGTGCCAGCCTCGTCCAGCAGCGCGCTCAGGTCGACGCCGGCCAGACCGGAGGGCACCAGCCCGAACGCGGTCAGCGCGCTGTAGCGGCCGCCCACGTTCGGATCGGCCAGGAACACCTTGCGGTAACCGGCGTCCTCGGCGGTCTGCTGCAACGGCGAGCCCGGGTCGGTGACCACCACGATCCGCCGCTGGGGGTCGATGCCGGCGTCAGCGAAGGCCTTCTCGTAGGCCCGCCGGTGCGAGTCGGTCTCGACGGTGCCTCCGGACTTGCTCGAGACCACCAGGACGGTGCGCTCCAGGTTGTCGGCGAGGGCGGCCCGCACCTGGCCTGCGTCGGTGGTGTCCAGGGTGACCAGAGGCCGCCCGGCGGTGGCGCAGATGACCTCGGGCGCCAGCGAGCTGCCGCCCATGCCGGCCAGCACCACGTGGTCCACTCCCTCGGCGGCCAGTTCTTCGCGCAGCGCGTCGATCTCGGCGACCAGCGGCCGGGAAGTCTGGGCCAGGGACACCCAGGACAGCCGCTTGGCGGCCTCGGACTCGGCGTCGGCGCCCCACAGGGTCGGGTCCTGCGCGGTGAGCTTGCTCGCGACCTGGTCGTGCACCAGCGTGTTCAGGGCATCGGTGTAGGCCTGGACGTCGGGGTACTGCGGTTCCAGCCGCAGCACCCCGTCGTCAGAGGCTGTGTCGGTCATGCCGGGGCGTCCGA
Source organism: Jatrophihabitans sp. (assembly GCA_036399055.1). Lineage (NCBI taxonomy): Bacteria > Bacillati > Actinomycetota > Actinomycetes > Jatrophihabitantales > Jatrophihabitantaceae > Jatrophihabitans > Jatrophihabitans sp. Next base: position 30,404 of record DASWNX010000014.1, on the reverse strand, counting down.
GCGGTCGGCGTTGCCGGCCTTACTGGGATCTCCGTTGTCGGCCTTCTGCGCGCCCGCGGTCAGCTGCTTCTGCACGCCCTCCAGCAGGCTGGCCCAGGAGTCCATGAACTTGTCCACGCCCTCGGACTCGAGCAGCTCGGTGACCTCGTCGAGCTCGATGCCCAGCGCCGACAGGTCGGTGACCACCTGGCGGGCCTCGTCGTAGCCGGAGTCGGCGGTCGGGCCGCTGATCACGCCGTGGTCGCCGACCGCGTTCAGGGTGGCCTCGGGCATCGTGTTCACGGTGTTCGGCGCGACCAGCTGGGTCACGTACATGGTGTCGTCATAGGCCGGGTCCTTGACGCCGGTGGAGGCCCACAGCGGGCGCTGGACGTGCGCTCCGGCCGCCTTGAGCTCCTCCCAGGCCGGGCTGGTGAACACCTCCTGGAACGCCTCGTAGGCCAGCCGGGCGTTGGCGATACCGGCCTTGCCGCGCACGGCTGCTGCACGAGAGCCAGCCTCGTCGGTTCCGCTCAACTTATCCAGCCGCTTGTCGATCTCAGTGTCGACCCGGGAGACGAAGAACGAGGCGACCGAGCGGATGGTGGACAGGTCGATGCCGGCTTCGCGGGCCTGGCGCAGGCCGTCGAGGTAGGCGTCCATCACCTTGCGGTAGCGCTCGATGGAGAAGATCAGCGTCACGTTGACGCTGATGCCGGCCGCTGTCGCCGCCGCGATCGAGGCGATTCCGGCCTCGGTGGCCGGAATCTTGATCATCACGTTCGGGCGGTCGACCAGCCACCACAGCGCGGTGGCCTCGGCGGTGGTCTTGTCGCCGTCGTGGGCGATCCGGGGGTCGACCTCGATCGACACCCGGCCGTCCTGGCCGTCGGTCGAGTCGAACACCGGGCGCAGCACGTCACAGGCCCAGCGGATGTCGAAGGCGGTCAGCAGCCGGACCGCTTCTTCCAGGGCGACCTCACGCACCGCCAGGTCGTGCACCTGCTGGGCGTAGGCGGAGTCGCCGTCGGCGGCGCCCTCCATCGCCTTCTGGAAGATCGACGGGTTGCTGGTCACGCCGACGACGTGCTTGGTCTCGATCAGCTGCTGCAGGTTGCCACTGACCAGCCGCTCGCGGCTGATGTCGTCGAGCCAGATGGACACGCCTTGGGCCGACAGGTCGGCGAGTGCGTCGCTCATGATGGATCCCCTTCTCTGGAAAGCTCTCGAACGTGGGTGTCGGCTAGTTGCCGGTGGTGGTGCCGGTGATCGCGCCTACCCGCTCAAGGCTGGTGTGGGCAGCGGTGACGACGTTGTCAGGGGTGAAGCCGAGCTGCTCGAACAGCACCTTGACGTTGGCGCTGGCCCCGAAGTGGTCCAGCGCGACGATCTCGCCGGCCTCGCCGACGATCTCGCGCCAGCCCAGTGGCACACCGGCCTCGATGCTGACTCGGGCCTTGACCGCCGGCGGCAGCACCTGCTGCTGGTAGGACCGGTCCTGGGCCCGGAACCACTCGACGCAGGGCATCGAGACCACCCGGGTCGGGGTGCCCTCGGCCTCCAGCCGCTCCCGCGCCGCCAGCGCCAGGCTGACCTCGGAGCCGGTCGCGATCAGGATCACCTTGGGCAGGCCCTCGGAGGCCTCTTCCAGCACGTAGCCGCCCTTGCCGGCGTCGACCACCTTGGCGGCGTCGAGCACCGGCAGGTTCTGCCGCGACAGCGCCAGGCCGGCCGGCCGGTCAGTGTGCTCGAGCACCGTCCGCCAGATGACCGCGGTCTCGTTGGCGTCGGCCGGACGGACGACGTCCAGGCCCGGGATGGCGCGCAGCGAGGCCAGGTGCTCCACCGGCTGGTGGGTCGGGCCGTCCTCGCCGAGGCCGATCGAGTCGTGGGTCCAGACGTAGATGGTGGGCAGCTTCATCAACGCGGCCAACCGCACGGGCGGGCGCATGTAGTCGCTGAACACCAGGAAGGTGCCGCCGTAGACCCGGGTGCCGCCGTGCAGGGCGATGCCGTTCATGATCGAGCCCATGGCGTGCTCGCGGATGCCGAAGTGCAGCGTCCGGCCGAACGGGCCGCCCTCCCAAACCTTGGTCTGGCGGTCGGACGGCACGAAGCTCGGCTCGCCCTCCATGGTGGTGTTGTTGCTCTCGGCCAGGTCGGCCGAGCCGCCCCACAACTCGGGCAGCACGCCGGCCAGCGCGCTGAGCACCTTGCCCGAGGCCGCCCGGGTGGCGATCGAGTTCGGCTTGCCGTCCTTCTCGGTCGGAAAGCTCGGCAGCGAGTCGGTCCAGCCCGGCGGCAGACTGCGCTCGACCATGCGGTCGAACAGCGCCTTGCGCTCGGTGTTGTCGGCGGCCCAGGCGTCGAAGGCCGGCTGCCAGTCGGCGCGGGCGGCGCGGCCCCGGTCGACGGCCTTGCGGGTGTGCTGCAGCACCTCGGGCGCGACCGCGAAGTCGATCGCGGGGTCGAAGCCCAGGATCTCCTTGGTCTTGGCGATCTCCTCGGCGCCCAGCGCCGAGCCGTGGGCCTTGCCGGTGTTCTGCTTGGTGGGCGAGGGCCAGGCGATGATCGTGCGGACGGCGATGAAGGACGGCCGGTCGGTCTCGGCCCGAGCCGCCTCGAGCGCGGCCTCCAGGGCCACCACGTCCTCGCCGGACTCGACCTGCTGGACGTGCCAGCCGTAGGCCTCGTACCGCTTGCAGACGTCCTCGGAGAAGGCGATGTTGGTGTCGTCTTCGATGGAGATGTGATTGTCGTCCCAGATGAGCGTCAGATTGCCCAGCTGCTGGTGACCGGCGAGCGAGGACGCCTCGCCTGAGACGCCCTCCTGCAGGCAGCCGTCACCGGCGATGACATAGATCTGGTGATCGAACACCGACTCGCCGGGCGCGGTGTCGGGATCGAGCAGGCCCCGCTCGCGCCGAGCAGCCATCGCGAAGCCCACGGCGTTGCCGACGCCCTGGCCCAGCGGGCCGGTGGTGGTCTCGACGCCGATGGTGTGTCCGTGCTCGGGGTGTCCCGGGGTGAGCGAGCCCCAGGTGCGCAACGACTTGAGGTCTTCGAGCTCGAGTCCGTAGCCGGCCAGGAACAGCTGTGTGTACAAGGTCAACGACGCATGGCCGTTGGACAGCACGAACCGGTCGCGGGCGACCCAATTGGGATCGGTCGGGTCGTGGCGCATGGTTCTCTGAAAGAGCAGGTAGGCCAGCGGCGCGAGGCTCATCGCGGTGCCTGGATGGCCGTTGCCCACCTTCTGCACGGCGTCGGCCGCCAGCAGCCTGGCGGTGTCCACAGCGGTGGTGTCCAGCTCAGTCCACCAATCGGGGTGGGTCTGAACGATGCCGGGTGCGCTCTCGGTCACGTGGCTCTCCTGCTTTCATATGTCGCGATAGGGCCTTAACGGAGCTTAACCGCTTCCAGTCCCGCGCTTTGGCGACGCCGAAGCGCCCCGTCGGGTCGTGGATCGGGCGGCTGCGCCGGATGGGGTAACGGTGTCGCGAGGCCGGTCAGCGACGCCGGATGCGGTGGCGGCCGTAGTTTCGGCCGGGCGTTACGCTGAGCCAGTGACGCAGACCCCGGTTGCCCCTACTCGCTCGGGTGACACGGGTGTCGCTACTCGCTCAGCGATGACCTCGGTACGAGCCTACGTGGCCCTGACCAAGCCACGCATCATCGAGTTGCTGCTGGTCACCACGCTGCCCGCGATGGTGCTGGCCGCCGACGGCCTGCCGCGCTGGCAGACGGTGCTGGTCACCCTGATCGGCGGCACCCTGGCGGCCGGCTCGGCGAACGCGCTGAACTGCTACCTCGACCGCGACATCGACGCGCTGATGCGCCGCACCGGGCACCGCCCGCTCGCCACCCACGACGTCTCGCCGGGCGGCGCGCTGGTCTTCGGCTCGCTGCTCGGAGTCTTCGCCGTGGCCCTGATGGGCGTGGGCGCCAACTGGCTGGCCGCCGGCCTGACCGCGCTGGCGATCGCCTTCTACGTGTTCGTCTACACCATGCTGCTCAAGCGGCGGACCCCTCAGAACATCGTCTGGGGCGGCGCGGCCGGCTGCATGCCGGTGCTGATCGGCTGGGCGGCGGTCACCGGGTCGCTGGCCTGGGCGCCGGTGATCCTGTTCGGGGTGGTGTTCTTCTGGACGCCGCCGCACTTCTGGGCGCTGGCGATCCGCTACAAGGAGGACTACGCCCGAGCCGGCGTGCCGATGCTGCCGGTGGTCGCCTCGCCGCTCGAGGTCGCGCGCCAGATCGTCGGCTACTCCTGGCTGACGGTGGCGACCTCGCTGGCGCTGTGGCCGCTGGCCACCGGCTGGGTGTACGGGGTGCTGGCGCTGGGCGCCGGGGCGGCGCTGCTGGTCGAGGCGCATCGGCTGCACGCGGCCGCCCGGCGTGGCGAGGCCGGCCGGCCGATGCGGCTGTTCCACCTGTCCAACAGCTACCTGGCCTTCGTGTTCCTGGCCGTCGCGGTCGACACCTTCCTGCGCTGACTTCGGGCCCGGCGCGAGGCCGGCGGCCTAGCGGATGCGTCCGCTCGGGGCGCGATCTCAGCCGGGCCGAGACCTCGGGGCCGGCCGGTCCGCCCGTAGGATCGGGGGGTGAGCAGACGCATCGCCCTCGCCAGCTGCCAGGCGCTGCCGACCGGTGACGGTGACGATCTGGCGCTGCTGGCGCCCCTGGCCGCTCTGGGCGTCGAGGCCAGCATGGTGCCGTGGGACCAGCCTGGCGTCGAGTGGTCGCGATTCGACGCGACGATCATCCGGGCCACCTGGGACTACACCTCCCGACGGGAGGATTTCCTTGCCTGGGCGGCCTCGGTGCCCAGGCTGCACAACCCGCTGTCGGTGATCGAAGCCAACAGCGACAAGAGCTACCTCGTCGACCTCGCCGCCGCCGGTCTGCCGGTGGTCCAGACCTGGCTGGCGCCGATCGGGGCCGAGCCGGAGTTGCCCGAGTCCGGTGAGTTCGTGCTCAAGCCGGCGGTCGGCGCGGGCTCGCGCGGCGCGGGCCGGTTCGACGCCGGCCGGCCGGGAGCCCTGGACGCGGCCCGCGAGCATCTGCGGGCGCTGCACGAGGCCGGCCGCACGGTGCTGGTGCAGCCTTACCACTCGGGCGTCGACACCGCCGGCGAGACCGCGCTGATCTTCATCGACGGCGTGTACAGCCACGCGATCGGCAAGGGCCCGATGCTGGCTCCCGGCGTCCGGCATCAGGTGGACGGCCCGGCCTACGTCCTGGAGAACATCACCTCGCGCCAGCCGTCTGAGGAGGAACTGGCTGTCGCGGACAAGGTGTTCGCCTACGCCGACGGCCAGCAGGAGCAGGACCTGCTGTACGCCCGGATCGACCTGCTGCCCGGGCCGGAAGGCCCGGTCGTGGTCGAGCTGGAGCTGGTCGAGCCGTCGCTGTACCTCAGCTACTCCGACACTGCGGCAGGCCTGCTGGCCGCGGCCATCAGCGCCCGGCTGAGCTGATGGCCTCGCCTTCGGGTCAGCAGTCCGACCGTCCACCGCTGGACGTGCCGGTGCTCTCGCTGGCCGGCGACGCCGAGAAGCAGGCCGCGCTGCGGCGGATGAAGCTGGTCGCCACCGGCGGCCTGGTGTTCGCCGCCGTGGTGTTCGTGCTCTGCAAGCTGATCGGCGACGATCGCGGGGTCTGGCCGTTCATCCAGGCGGCCAGCGAGGCGGCGATGGTCGGCGGCCTGGCCGACTGGTTCGCCGTGACCGCGCTGTTCCGGCATCCGCTGGGTTTGCCGATCCCGCACACCGCGATCATCCCGCGCAAGAAGGACCAGATCGGTGAGAGCCTGGGCGACTTCGTCCAGCAGAACTTCCTGACCCCGGAGGTGGTCGGCCCCCGGCTGCAGGCGGCCCAGATCCCGCGCCGGGTAGGGGAGTGGCTGGCCACCGGCGACCGTCCCGAGCGGCTCTCGCACGAGCTGGGGGTGGCGCTGGCCGGCGCGAACACGGTGCTTGCCGACGAGGAGATCCGGCTGGCCATCGAGAAGTTCGCCGACGCGCAGCTGCGCCGAGTGCCGGCCGCGCCGGTGGTGGCCAAGGTGCTCGACCTGGCGGTGGAGGGCGATCAGCACCAGATCCTGCTCGGCGAGGGGCTGCGGTCGCTGATGCGCTTTCTGGACGACAACCGGGACGTCTTTCGGAAGCGGGTGGCCGACGAGTCGCCGGAGTGGGTGCCCGAGTGGGTGGACGGCAAGGTCTTCAACAAGCTGTTCAGCAGCGTCCAGAGCTTTCTGGCCGACGTGGCCAGTGATCCGCAGCACGCGCTGCGCCTGCAGTTCGACGAGCGGCTGCGGCTGTACGCGGTGCAGCTGCGCACCGATCCGGAGGCTGCCAGGCACCTGGAGCAGTGGAAGGCCGAGTTGCTGGACCACCCGGCGGTGCGCAACGCGCTGGCCTCGCTGTGGCTGCCGCTGAAGAAGGCGGTGCTCGAGGCCGCGCTGGACCCGGACTCAGAGCTGCGCCGGGTCAGCGCCTCGGTGATCCGGCAGACCGGAACCGCGCTGCGCGATGACCTGAGCCTGCAGGCCAAGTCCGAACGCTGGCTGCTCGCGGCGATGAGGCACGTGCTGGCCCACTACTCCGGCGAGCTGACCGGAGTGATCTCCCACACGGTGTCGCGCTGGGATGCCGACTCGACGGCGCGTCGACTGGAGCTGCAGGTGGGCCGGGACCTGCAGTTCATCCGGATCAACGGCACGGTCGTCGGCTCGCTGGTGGGCCTAGTGATCTATTCCGTCAGCCGATTTCTCTGAGGCCAGCTAGCCTGTTACCGGATCGCTGAGCCAACAGCGGCTCTTCGTGCTGGCTGGAGGACTTATTTCCGAGGACGAAGGCACCGGTGCGCACACCGCTGTCGGGCGAATCGCGGGCGCCGATCTCGGCCCCGCGACCGAGGCTATGCCTGTCCCGGCGGCAGTCCCCACGCCCCCGCAGCCTGGCGAGCCCGGCTGGCTCCTGGGTGGCCGCTACCGGGTGATCGACCGGATCGGCGCCGGCGGCATGGCCGACGTGTTCCGGGCCCACGACCAGCTGCTGGCCCGCGATGTCGCGGTGAAGGTGTTTCGCGCCCACACCGACCCGGCTGAGACCACCGCCGGCATGCAGCGCCAGGAGCTGGAGCTGCAGACGCTGGCCCGGCTGAGCCACCCCAACCTGATCACCCTGTTCGACGGCTCGATCGGCTCGGCCGGCGAGCCGGCGTTTCTGGTGATGGAGCTGATCGAGGGCCCCAGCCTGGCGGCCCAGATCGCCCAGGGCCCGCTGAGCGAGCCCGAGACGCGCGAGATCGCCATCCAGATCGCCACCGCGCTGGCCTACGTGCACTCCCAGCACATGGTGCATCGCGACATCAAGCCCGCCAACATCCTGCTCGGCGCCGACGGCACCAGCGGCGACACCACGGTCCGGGCGCGGCTGTCGGACTTCGGCATCGTCCGGCTGCTAGGCAGCGAGCATCTGACCAGCGCCGACTTCATGGTCGGGACGGCGTCCTACCTGGCGCCGGAACAGGCCCGCGGCGCCGAGGTCGGCCCCGCTGCCGACGTCTACGCGCTCGGCCTGGTGCTGATCGAGGCGCTCACCGGACGGCGGTCCTACGAAGGCCCGGCGCTGGAGGCGGTGCTGGCCCGGCTGGACCGCTCGCCCGAGATCCCGGCCGGCCTGGGGCAACCGTGGCCGCAGCTGTTGCAGGCGATGACCGCGACCGACCCCTCGCAGCGGCCCGGCGCGGCCGAGGTCGCCCGTACGCTGCGCGACGGCGTCGCGATGCCGACCCCGATGCTGGTTGTGGGCGGCGCCAAGCCGCTCGCCGGAGACGCGGTGCTGGCCGGCGGCGCGCCGCTGGCTGCCGCCTCCGGAGTGGCCGGCGCCGCGGCGCTTGCCGATGGCGCTGGCCTCACCAACGGCGTCGGGTTCGCCAGCGCTACCGGCTCGGCGTCACTGGCCGGCCCTGCCAACCCCGACCTGCCCACCGCCTTCATCAGCACCGGCCTGACGCCGATGCCGCCACCGGTTGACCACGAGCCCGACAAGCCCGCCGAGCCGGACCGGCGCCGCGATGCCGCTGCCGCTGGCCGAGGTCCGCTGGTGGGCGCCGCGGTCGCCGCTGCCGTCCTGGTCACCGCCCTGACGGCCGGCGGGCTGCTGCTCGTGAGAGGTCAGTCGGCGAAGGACCCGTCCTCGACGCTGCCGGGGCAGGCGGTGTCCAGCAGCACCAGCCGGCAGCCCGGCGCCACGCCGTCACAAACGCCGACCTCGCTGGCGCCGGTCGGCGCGGTGCCCAGCACGGGCCTCGGCACGACGGCCCGGGTCAGCTCCGGTCCCACCAGCAGCGCGCCGCCGTCCAGCAGCAGCGCGGCTCCCACCAGCAGCGCCCCACCCACCAGCAGCGCGGCGCCCACCAGCAGCGCGCCTGCGCCTACCAGCAGCGCCCCGCCTACCAGCAGCGCGCCGCCGCCCAGCAGCAGCGCCCCGCCGAGCACCTCGGTCAGCCCGAGTGTCACCGCGACCGGGACCGGCGCCGCCACGGCTCCGGCGGGCGCTGCTGGCACGCCGGCCCCGGGCACCAGCAGCGTCAAGCCGAAGAAGCAGGGCTAGCCGCCGCTTCAGCGCCGCTGGCCGTCCAATGGCTTGGCTTGGCTGGCGCCGCTGGCCGTCTCAGCGCCGCTGGCCGTCTTAGCGCCGCTGGCCCGCCAATGGCTTGGCCGGCGCCGGGTGGGTGCGGGCAGGCGCGGCCAGGGCGTGCGCCAGGACTGCCAGGGCAGCCAGCCAGACCAGGCAGGCGCCGAGCATGTGAACGCCCACCAGCAGCGCGGGAACGTGCGTGAAGTACTGCACGAACCCGATCAGGCCCTGAGCGAGTTCCACCGCGAGCAGCAGCCAGGCGGCGCGGCGTAACCGTTGCGAGGCGCCGGCGGCCTGGGCCAGCACCGCGAAGCCGAGGGTGAGTCCGATCAGCAGCAGCACCACGTCGGCGTGCAGCTGGGACACCGAGGCGGGGTCGAGGTCGATGCGGTTGGTCGCCCCCTTGTCGCCGGCGTGCGGACCGCTTCCGGTCACCACCGTGCCGATGGCCAGCACCGCCGCGGTGAGCGTCACGATCACTGTCGCCGCCGCGCGCAGGCTGCGCTGCCCCGCTGTGCGCAGCCCGGCCGCCGCCGGCCCGGCCGAGTCAGCCGCTGCGGGCCCGGTCGGTTGAGCCGTCGGTTCAGCGTCGTCTCGCAGCCGCCACCACAGCGCGAAGGCGATCGCGATGATCAGCATCGACAGCAGGAAGTGCGCGGCCACCGTCCAGGGGTTCAGACCTGTCAACACCGTGATGCCGCCGAGCACCGCCTGAGCGGGGATGCTCGCCGCCACCAGCGCTGCCAGCTTGACCTGGCGGCGGGCCAGCACGGCGACGATCAGCGTCGCCAGCACCACCGCGCTGAGCACGAAGGTCAGTTGCCGGTTGGCGAACTCGATCACGCCGTGCGCCGCGTACTCCGGGGTGGGGGTCAGCGAGTCCTCGGTGCAGGAGGGCCACGTCGGGCAGCCCAGTCCCGAGCCGGTCAGCCGGACCGCCCCGCCGGTCACCACGATCAGCACGTTGGCGACCAGCGTGGCCAGCGCCAGCCGGCGCAGGGTGGCCGGCGCGCGCAACCAGCCGGCTTCGCTCACTCCCATCGGAACCACCGCGCCGCGGCCGGCAGGGCCAGCGCCGCCCAGAGCAGCAGGATCAGGGCCGGTCGCACCGGCAGGCCGGCGCTCTGCTCGAGCACCTGGTGCAGGCCGTCGGACAGCGCGGCCGACGGCAGGTAGCGCAACACGTCAGCGACCGCCTCGGGATAGCGCGACAGCGGAATGGCGATGCCGCCGGCGAACAGCAGCACCAGCCAGATCAGGTTCGCCGCGGCCAGGGTGATCTCGGCCCGGACGGTGCCGGCCAGCAGCAGTCCCAGACCGCCGAAGGCGAAGGTGCCGAGCACGATCAGCACGGCCGCCGACACCGCTCCGCCGCTGGGACGCCAGCCCAGCACCAGGCCGAACAGGCAGATCAGCACCGCTTGCACCAGCTGCAGGATCAACACCGCGAAGGTCTTGCCGAGCAGCAGCACCCGGCGGGACAGCGCGGTGGCGCCCAGCCGCTTGAGCACCGCGTACTTGCGCTCGAAGCCGGTGCCGATGGCAAGGCCGGTGAACGAGGCGCTCATCACCGCCAGCGCGAGCACCGAGGGCACCACGAAGTCGATTCGCCGGGGCGTGTCGAGGGAGTACAGCAACGGCAGGTTGAAGAAGAACTCCAGCAGCAGCGGGATCACCAGCGTCAACGCGACCTGCTCGCCGTTGCGCAGCAGCAGCCGCAGCTCCATCCGGGTCTGGGCGGCCAGCATCCGCGACGCTGGCGCCGCGCCCGAGGCGGGCGCGAAGCTGGTGGTCATCGACCGGTCTGCGGCAGGGTGAGGGCCAGGAAGACGTCCTCCAGGCTGCGCCGCTCGACACGCAGGCCCTCAGCCAGCACCTCGCGCGCCGCGCACCAGGACGTGATGGCGGCCAGCAGCGTCGGCGTCACCTCGCCCGCGACCAGGTAATGCCCGGCGGCCGGCTCGCTGACCTGGGCGCCGACCGGCAATGCCGCCTGCAGCTCCGCGATCGGTAGGCCGGCGGGCGCTGAGAACCGGACCTGGCCCGCTGAGCCGGCCTGGGTCAGCTCAGCCGGGCTGCCCTCGGCGACGATCCGCCCGGCGTGCAGCATCACGACGTGGTCTGCCAGCTCCTCGGCCTCGTCCAGGTAGTGGGTGCTCAGCACGATGCTGACGCCGTCGCGGTGCAACCGGCGGATCAGGTCCCAGGCACCGCGTCGGGCCTGCGGGTCCATGCCGGTGGTCGGCTCGTCCAGGAACAGCAGCTCCGGACGCGAGATCAGCGCCATCGCCAGCGACAGCCGCTGCTGCTGGCCGCCGGACAGCCGCCTGACCTGGGTGCCGGCCTGCTCGGCCAGGCCCACCTCTTCGAGCAGGTCGCGCGCGTCGAGAGGGTGCGCGGCGTAGCTGCCGAACAGCTGCAGCAGCTCCAGGGCACGGGCGCCGGTGTAGCCGCCGACGCCGCCCTGCAGCATCACCCCGACCTTGGGACGCAGCGCGCCGCTGTCGGTGACCGGGTCCAGTCCGAGCACCCGGACCCGGCCGCTGTCGGCACGCCGGAAGCCCTCGCAGATCTCGATGGTGGTGGTCTTGCCGGCGCCGTTGGTGCCCAGCAGCGCGAGCAGGTGACCACGCGGCACGGTGAGTGAGATGCCGTCCACGGCGGGCCGGCCTGCATAGCGCTTGACGAGATCGGTGATCTCAACGGCGGCGGGCACTGGTCAAGTCTAGGTAGTCCGCGCGGGGCTGACGCACCACCTGCGCTGTGACGTTCGGTGCGGGCCGTGGGCGTCACTCTCCGGCCTTCACCGCGCTCCCGTAGCTGTCGACGTAGTCCTGTCCGGACAGCTTCTGCACCGCCTCCCGGATCGTCTCGGTGACCTCGCGCAGCTTGCGGGACGAGCGCTCGTCCTCGGGGCGGCCGGAGAAGTCCAACGCCGGGCCGTAGTGCACCTCGACCGGAGCGCGGTACCAGTGCCGGTCGCCCTCGATGAGCACCTTGTCGGTGCCGATCAGGCCCACCGGGATGACCGGCGCGCCCGAGCGCAGGGCCAGCCGGGCGACCCCGGTGCGGAACTTGTGCAGCCGGCCGTCCGGTGACCGGGTGCCTTCGGGGTAGATGCCCAGAGCCTTGTGCTGGCCCAGCAGCTCGACGCCCACGTCGACGGCGTTGGCGGCTGCCCGCGGGTTGTACCGGTCCACCGGCACGTGGCCGAACTCGCGAAAGCTCCAGGCGGTGATCCGGCCACGCAGCCCGGGGGCGGTGAAGTACTCGGCCTTGGCGAAGTACAGCACCTGACGGCCGGCGGTGATCGGGGTGAACACCTCGTCCGCGGCGGACAGGTGGTTGGCGGCGATGATCGCCGGACCGGTGCGCGGGACGAACTCCTGGCCGCTGACGCGCGGCTTGAAATAGGCGCGGATCAGAGGCGCTACAAGGACTTCCGAGGCGTGGTACAGCACTTAGCGAACCTACCGCCTGGTCAAGCGCCTTCTGCCCCGCCTCAGGTCAGCCGTAGAGCCGGAGGCCCGCGGCCCGGCGCGGCGCAGGGGCGCCAAACGGGCCAAACCAGCTCGACTGCCGCGCCGAGCCCGTCGGATGAGAGCAACGCCACCTCGGCACGCGGCCCCTCACGGCTGCCCTGGCTAGGCTCGGTCCGGGAAATACGTCATACTTATCTTGTGAAATTAGCTGGCGCCCCCGCCTCGACACCGGTGCTCGCACCGGCTGCCGGCGTGGACGCGGGCGGTCCGGGTGCGATCACCGGCGCCCGCGACGTCGTCCGCGACGAGGCGATGACCGCCGGCTCTGCCGAGGGACGCACCCGCGACGCGGTGACCCGGTTGGTGCAGGAGTCCGGGCCGCTGACCGCCGCCGCGCTGGCCGGGCGGCTGGGGCTGTCGTCCGCCGCCGTCCGCCGCCATCTGGACGCGCTGGTCGCCGACGGGATCCTCGTCGAGGTGCGGCCGCGCAGCTCCAACCCGCGTGGCCGTGGCCGACCGGCTCGGGCCTACGCCCTGACCGACGCCGGCCGCGCAGGCTTCGGACACGCCTATGACGACCTGGCTTCGACGGCGTTGCGCTACCTGCGCGACACCGGCGGCGAGGCGGCGGTGGCGGCCTTCGCCGAGCACCGGGCCAGCACGCTGATCGCCCGGATCGGCTCGCAGCTCACCACGCCCGAGTTCGCCGGGGCCGGCCCGCGCGACAAGGCCGGCCTGGTCGCCGCGGCGCTGACCGCCGAAGGCTATGCCGCCAAGGTCACCCCGGCCGGCAACGCCGGGCAGGGCAGCCAGATCTGCCAGCACCATTGCCCGGTTGCGCACGTGGCCGCGGAGTTCCCGCAGCTGTGCGAGGCCGAGACCCGGGCGCTGGCCTCCGTGCTCGGCGCCAACGTCCAACGACTGGCCACCATCGCCCACGGCGACGGCGTCTGCACCACCCACGTCTCGCACGCGAGCACGAGTACTACCACCACCAGATCCATGACCACCAGATCCACGACAACCGAAGCGGTCCCAGACCGGGAGGCACATAGATGACCACAGCAGCTGAGCGCGTTATCACCCAGGGCGAGCAGATCGAGGCCCTGTCGACCTACAAGTTCGGCTGGTCAGACTCCGACGTGGCCGGTTCGACCGCCCGTCGCGGCCTGAGCGAGGACGTCGTGCGCAACATCTCGGCGCTGAAGAACGAGCCCGCCTGGATGCTGGAGCGCCGGCTCAAGGCGCTGGAGATCTTCCGTAAGAAGCCGATGCCGAACTGGGGCTCGGACCTGTCGGGGATCGACTTCGAGAACATCAAGTACTTCGTGCGCTCGACCGAGAAGCAGGCCGCTTCCTGGGACGACCTGCCGGCCGAGATCAAGAACACCTACGACCGGCTCGGCATCCCCGAGGCCGAGAAGCAGCGGCTGGTCTCCGGCGTCGCGGCGCAGTACGAGTCCGAGGTCGTCTACCACAAGATCCGTGAGGACCTGGAGACCCAGGGCGTGCTGTTCCTGGACACCGACACCGCGCTGCGCGAGCACGAGGAGCTGTTCAAGGAGTACTTCGGCACGGTGATCCCGTCCGGTGACAACAAGTTCGCGGCGCTGAACACCGCCGTGTGGTCGGGCGGCTCGTTCATCTACGTCCCCAAGGGCGTGCACGTCGACATCCCGCTGCAGGCCTACTTCCGGATCAACACCGAGAACATGGGCCAGTTCGAGCGCACCCTGATGATCATCGACGAGGACGCCTATGTGCACTACGTCGAAGGCTGCACCGCGCCGATCTACTCCTCTGACTCGCTGCACTCGGCGGTCGTGGAGATCATCGTCAAGAAGGGCGGGCGGTGCCGCTACACCACCATCCAGAACTGGTCGAACAACGTCTACAACCTGGTCACCAAGCGGGCCGTCGCCCAGGAGGCCGCGACCATGGAATGGGTCGACGGCAACATCGGCTCGAAGGTGACCATGAAGTACCCGGCCGTCTGGATGACCGGCGAGCACGCCAAGGGCGAGGTGCTCTCGATCGCCTTCGCCGGCGAGGGGCAGCACCAGGACGCCGGGGCCAAGATGGTGCACGCCGCGCCGCACACGTCCTCGACGATCATCTCCAAGTCGGTGGCTCGCGGCGGCGGCCGGACCTCCTACCGCGGCCTGGTCCAGGTCGAGCCGGGCGCCCACCACAGCAAGTCCACGGTCAAGTGCGACGCCCTGCTGGTCGACACCATCAGCCGGTCCGACACCTACCCCTACGTCGACGTCCGCGAGGACGACGTGTCGATGGGTCACGAGGCGACGGTGTCCAAGGTCAGCGATGACCAGCTGTTCTACCTGATGAGCCGTGGCCTGTCCGAGGACGAGGCGATGGCGATGATCGTGCGCGGCTTCGTCGAGCCGATCGCCCGTGAGTTGCCGATGGAGTACGCCCTTGAGCTCAACCGGCTCATCGAACTGCAGATGGAAGGAGCGGTCGGCTAGCACCACCAGCTTCTCGCACGTTCGAGGATCCTGGCCGGCCCAACCCGAAAGCACACGATGACGACACTGCTCACCCCCACCGCCAGCGGCGCGCCCGCCGAGCGTTTCACCTCCCGCGACCCCGAGGACTTCGGCGTGCCCACCGGGCGCGAGGAGGAGTGGCGGTTCAGCCCGCTGCGCAAGCTGCGCCCGCTGTTCCAGCCGTTCGAGTCCGAGAACACCTTCGGCTTCGAGACCGAGTTGCCCGACGGGGTGACCGTGACGATGGTCAAGCCCGATCACCCATTGGTGGGCAAGGCGCTGACCCCGGCCGACCGGGTCAGCGCGCTGGCCGCGGCCAACACCGCCCGGGTGGTGCTGGTGAGCGTCGCCGCCGGCGTCGAGCCCGCCGAGCCGATCACGTTGCGCTCGATCGGCCGGCCTGGTTTGAACTACGGCCACTTCGTCATCGACGTTCAGCCGAACGCGCGCGCCACCGTAGTGATGGACCATGTCGGCGAGGTGACCGTGGCCGCCAATGTGGAGTGCGTGCTGTCCGACGGCTCGGCCCTGACGCTGATCAGCGTGCAGGACTGGGACGCCGGCGCCGTGCACGTCGCCGCCCACGCCGCGCTGGTGGGCCGCGACGCCAGTTACGAGCACATCTCGGTGAACCTCGGCGGCGACGTCGTCCGGATCAACCCGACGGTGCGCTTCGGCGGGCCCGGGGGCTCGGCCAACCTGTACGGCGTGTCCTTCTGCGGCGAGGGCCAGCACCAGGAGTCGCGGCTCTACGTCGACCACTCGGTGCCGCACTGCAGCTCCAACGTGGTCTACAAGTCGGTGCTGGACGGCGACAGCGCCCGGACGGTCTGGATCGGCGACGTCCGGATCCGGCCGGAGGCCGTCGGCACCACCACCTACGAGCTCAACCGCAACCTGTTGCTGACCGACGGCGCTCGCGCGGACTCGGTGCCCAACCTCGAGATCGAGACCGGCGAGATCGCCGGCGCCGGCCACGCCAGCGCCACCGGCCGCTTCGACGACCTGCAGCTGTTCTACTTACAGTCGCGGGGCATTCCCGAGGACGAGGCCCGCCGGCTGGTGGTGCGTGGCTTCTTCGCCGACGTGATCAACCACATCAAGGTGCCGGTTCTGCACGACCGCTTGATGGCCAGCATCGACGCCCGTCTCGGCGGCACGCCGGCCGGCCTGGCGGACGGCTGATGGCCACCCGGCTCTGCGCGCTGGCCGAGCTCAGCCCAGGAGTGCCGCTGCGGGTTGAGCTGGCTGCCCTCGATGTCGCCGTGGTCAAGGTCGGCGACGAGGTGTTCGCCATCGAGGACGTCTGCTCGCACGCCGACTTTCCGCTCTCTGACGGCGAGGTCGAGGACTGCACCCTCGAGTGCGCCCTGCACAGCTCCCGTTTCGACCTGCGCACCGGCAAGCCGACCGGGCCGCCGGCCACCCGGCCGGTGCCGGTCTACCCGACTTCGGTGATCGACGGCGACGTCTACGCCGAGCTGGACGACTGACCCGGGCTGCGGCGACACCGCCCGGCCCCCTGAGCGCACAACTTGTGAAAGAGGAGCAACTGATGTCCAAGCTTGAGATCCGCGACCTGCACGTCGCCGTGGACGACACCCCGATCCTCAAGGGCGTCAACCTGACGGTCGAGTCCGGCCAGACGCACGCGATCATGGGGCCCAACGGCTCCGGCAAGTCCACGCTGGCCTACTCGATCGCCGGCCACCCGAAGTACACGGTGACCTCGGGCCAGGTGCTGCTCGACGGCCAGAACGTGCTGGAGATGGCCGTCGACGAGCGGGCCCGTGCTGGTCTTTTCTTAGCCATGCAGTACCCGGTCGAGGTCCCCGGTGTCTCGGTGTCGAACTTCCTGCGCACCGCCGCCACCGCCGTCCGCGGCGAGGCGCCCAAGCTGCGGACCTGGGTCAAAGAGGTCAACGCCGCCATGAGCGAGCTGGAGATGGACAAGGCCTTTGCCGAGCGCAACGTCAACGAGGGCTTCTCCGGCGGTGAGAAGAAGCGCCACGAGATTCTGCAGATGGCGCTGCTCAAGCCGAAGATCGCCATCCTGGACGAGACCGACTCCGGCCTGGATGTCGACGCGCTGCGGACCGTCAGCGAGGGCGTCAACCGGGTGCGAGAGACCGGCATCGGCACCCTGCTGATCACCCACTACACCCGCATCCTGCGCTACATCAAGCCCGACTTCGTGCACGTCTTCTTCGACGGCCGGATCGTGGAGTCAGGCGGAGCCGAGCTCGCCGACGAGCTCGAGGCGCACGGCTACGCCCGGTACGGCGCCAACGAGCCGGCGGCGGTGCTGTAGGTCGCAGCGGGCCGGCGGTAACGCTCGGCCCCGGTTCTTTGTTGAGTACGAAGACACAGAAAGCTCAGTGAGGCGGTGCAGGTGACCAGCTCGTTCGACGTCGAGGCGATCCGCAAGGACTTCCCGATCCTGTCCCGGCAGGTGCACGGGGTCCCGCTGGTGTACCTGGATTCGGCCAACACCTCGCAGAAGCCGCGGCAGGTGCTCGATGCGATGGAGGACTACTACTCCCAGCACAACGCCAACGTCGCGCGCGCGGTGCACACCCTCGGCTCCGAGGCCACCACGATGTTCGAGGCGGCCCGCGACAAGGTGGCGGCCTTTCTCAACGCCCCCCGTCGCGAAGAGGTGATCTTCACCAAGAACATCTCCGAGTCGCTCAACCTGCTGGCGTACTCGCTGTCCAACGCGAGCACCTTCCCGGGCGCGGAGAAGTTCCGGATCGGCCCCGGCGACAACGTCGTGGTCACCGAGATGGAGCACCACTCGAACCTGGTGCCATGGCAGCTGCTGGCCCAGCGCACCGGTGCGGAGTTCCGGTTCATCCCGATCGACGAGGACGGCCGGCTGGTCACCTCGGCGATCGAGGAGCGGATCGACTCCCGCACCAAGGTGGTCTCCTTCGTCCACCAGTCCAACGCCTTGGGCACCGTCAACCCGGTCGCGCGGATCGTGGCCAGGGCCAAGGAGGTCGGCGCGCTGACCATCCTCGACGCCGCCCAGTCCGCGCCGCACCGTCCGGTGGACGTCCAGCAGCTCGGGGTCGACTTTCTCGGCTTCACCGGGCACAAGCTCTACGGCCCGACCGGGGTCGGCGTGCTGTGGGGGCGTTACGAGCTGCTCGCCGCGCTGCCGCCGTTCATGGGCGGCGGCGAGATGATCGAGACCGTCGACATGACCGGCACCACCTACGCCGCGCCGCCGCACCGGTTCGAGGCCGGCACCCCGATGATCGCCGAGGCGATCGGGCTCGGCGCGGCCATCGACTACGTCAGCGCGATCGGCATGGACAACATCCAGGCGCACGAGGACGAGCTCACCGCCTACGCGCTGCAGGCGTTCGCAACCGTGCCGGGCCTGAGGGTGATCGGCCCGAACTCGGCCGAGGACCGGGGCGCGACCATCTCGTTCACCGTCAAGGGCATTCACCCGCACGATGTCAGCCAACTGCTCGATGAGCAGGGCATCGCAGTGCGCGCCGGGCACCACTGCGCCCGGCCGGTCTGCGTGCGCTACGGCATCCCGGCCACCACCAGGGCGTCCTTCGGCGTTTACACCACTGCCGCCGAGATCGACGCGCTGGTGGCCGGCCTGGCCCGGGTGCAGGAGATGTTCGGATGAGCGAGCGTCGCAGCGAAGCGAAGGGCCGAGGTCGACGATGAGCCTGCCGATGGACTCGATGTACCAGCAGATCATCCTCGACCACTACAAGCATCCGCAGAACCGCGGCGAGATCGAGCCGTTCGACGCCGAGGTGCACCACGTCAACCCGACCTGCGGCGACGAGGTGACGCTGCGGGTGAGGCTGTCCGACGGCGAGATCGCCGAGCTGGGCTGGGTGGGGGAGGGCTGCTCGATCAGCCAGGCCTCCACCTCGGTGATGAGCGACCTGGTGGTCGGCACGCCGATCGAGAACGCGATGCGGTTGCAGGAGAAATTCCTTGAGCTGATGCAGTCCCAGGGCAACAGTGAGCTGACCGAGGAGGAAGCCGACGCCCTCGACGACGCGGTGGCCTTCGAGGGAGTGTCGAAGTACCCGGCGCGGGTCAAGTGCGCGCTGCTGGGCTGGATGGCGATGAAGTCGGCGGTGGCCCAGGCCACTGCCGCTGAGGCGCCGGCGTGAACGGCCGTCAAGGTCCCAGTCGCGGGGACCGAAGCCGTCAGACTTCACGCTGTCAGGACCGATGCTGTCAGACTTCACGCTGTCAGGACCGAACCGAAGGAGCCCCACGATGACCGAAGCCGTCACCATTCCCAAGCCGTCGCATGACGACGTCGAAGAGGCGTTGCGCGATGTGGTGGACCCCGAACTGGGCATCAACGTCGTCGACCTCGGGCTGATCTACGGCCTGGACATCGCCGATGACGCCACCGTCACCGTCGACATGACGCTGACCTCGGCGGCCTGCCCGTTGACCGACGTGATCGAGGACCAGGCCCAGGCCGCTCTGACCGGCGGCCCCAAGCCGCTGGCCAGCGCCATGAAGATCAACTGGGTGTGGATGCCGCCGTGGGGCCCGGACAAGATCACCGACGACGGCCGCGAGCAGCTGCGGGCGCTCGGCTTCAACGTCTGAGTCTCACGTTCTCCAGGCTGAGCAGCTGCCGGGTCTGGGCTTGAGCATCATGCTGTGGCGTCGCTATAACGCCGCGGGAGCATGACGCGCCCGGCCAGCATGCCGACCCTTGGAGTCAGCCTGATATAGCCGGGGCAACAAATCAGCCCAGGTTGCTCGTCTTAAACGTGTCGCAGCGGGCCGGGTCGCCCGTCTTATAGCCGGTGCCGAACCACTTCTGCCGCTGCGCCGACGAGCCGTGGGTGAACTTGCTCTCGTCCACCCCGCCGCTGCCCAGGTGTGACTGGATCCAGTCGTCGCCGATCCGCCCCGCCGTGTCCAGCGCGGCGTCGATGTCGGCCTGGGTGAGGTTCTCGATGAACGGCCGGCCGTTGGCCGAGGGCACCGTGGTGGCGTGGTGGGCCCAGGCCCCGGCGTAGCAGTCGGCCTGCAGCTCCAGCCGCACCGTGTCCGAGGTCGGGCCGCTCTCACCGTGGTTCACCCGGTCCGAGGTGCCCATCAGGTCCTGCACGTGGTGGCCGTACTCGTGGGCGATCACGTAGGCGTTGGGAAACGCCCCGCCGGTCGCGCCGAACTGGGTCTTGAGCTCGTCGAAGAACGACAGGTCGATGTAGATCTTGGCGTCGGCGGGGCAGTAGAACGGGCCCACGCCTGAGTTGGCCGAGCCGCAGCCGGTGTTGACTCCGCCGGTGAAGAACACCGTGGGGGACTTGCGGTATCGCACGCCCTGGCGCGGCAGCTCGGTGGCCCAGAACGCCTGCACCGAGTCGATGTCGGCCACGATCGCGCAGTCCGAGCGCTCGTTGGCGTCCGCGCCGGTGCGGCACTCGCTGCTGAGCTCGCTGTTGTCGATCGAGCTGGGGTTCGAGCCCTGGCCCAGGCTGCTGAGCCCGCCCATCCCGCCGCTGCCGTCACCGCCGCCGCCGCCGAGGACGTTGAACAGCACCACCACGATCAGCCCGACGATTCCCAGTCCGCCGCCGCCGACGGCCAGGCCTCCGCGGCCCATCCCGCCGCCGCGGGCGTCCTGCACCTGTGAGGTGTCCAGCTGAGCGTCGTCGTTGAACTGCATCGTCACCGTCCCCGCGCGAGCGGTCCCCGTGGTTGGAGCCGCTTGTCTAGTCCCGCCTGGCCTAGGCCCGAGCCGCCTGGCCTAGCAGTGAACGGTACCGGGGAGGCGCCCCCGCGCCCGTCAGCGGCAGAAAGCGGTGGCCGGTTGGGGTAATCTGATCAAACGTGAGCACCGTTCCGCGCTGAGCCCGGCCCTGTTCATCTGCCCATCAGCCTTGAACCGGAAAGTGCCTTCACATGATCACCGCCACCGACCTCGAACTGCGCGCGGGCGCGCGGCTGCTGCTGCAGCCCACCACGTTGCGGGTCCAGGCTGGTGACCGAATCGGCCTGGTGGGCCGCAACGGCGCCGGCAAGACCACCAGCCTGAAGGTGCTCGCCGGCGAGACGCTGCCGCACGGCGGCCAGGTGAGCAGCAACACCCCCGTCGGCTACCTGCCTCAGGACCCGCGCACGGGGGATTTGGAGCAGACCGCCGGTGACCGGGTGCTGTCGGCCCGCGGCCTGGACGAGATCCTGCACGAGCTGACCTCGGTCGGGCACCGGCTGGCCGAGGAGCACGCCGACGAGGCGCTGGTGCGCCGCTACGGCCACCTCGAGGAACGGTTCTCAAGCCTCGGCGGGTACGCCGCCGAAGCCGAGGCGGCTCGTATCTGCGCCCATCTGGGCCTGCCCGAGCGGGTGCTGGCCCAGCCGCTGGGAACGCTGTCGGGCGGGCAGCGACGGCGCATCGAGCTGGCCCGGATCCTGTTCGCAGACTCGGCCGGCGAGCCGACCACGCTGCTGCTGGACGAGCCCACCAACCATCTCGACGCCGACTCGATCGTGTGGCTGCGCGACTTTCTCAAGGGCCACCGAGGCGGGCTGATCGTGGTCAGCCACGACGTCGAGCTGCTGGACGCGGTGGTCAACAAGGTCTGGTACCTCGACGCCAACCGCAGCGTGGTCGATGTCTACAACGTCGGCTGGAAGGCCTATCTCAAGCAGCGTGACGCCGACGAGCGCCGGCGCAACCGCGAGCGGGCCAACGCCGAGCGCAAGATCGACTCGCTGCGCGGCCAGGCCGACAAGATGCGGGCCAAGGCGACCAAGGCCAAGGCGGCCCAGCAGATGCTGCGCCGGGCCGACGCGCTCAACGCCGGGCTGGCCGAGGTGCGGGCTCACGACAAGGTGGCCAGGCTGCGCTTCCCCGACCCCGCGCCGTGCGGGCGCACCCCGCTGACTGCGGAGGGCCTGTCCAAGTCCTACGGCTCGCTGGAGGTGTTCGCAGGCGTCGACCTGGCCATCGACCGGGGGACCCGGGTGGTGGTGCTCGGCCTGAACGGGGCGGGCAAGACCACGCTGCTGCGGCTGCTGGCCGGCGCTGAGAAGCCCGACACCGGCGAGGTGGTGCCCGGCCACGGCCTGCGGCTGGGTTACTACGCCCAGGAGCACGAGACGCTGGACACCGAGCGCACCGTCCTGGAGAACATGCGCAGCGCCGCTCCCGACCCCGCCGACCTTCAGCTGCGCAGCGTGCTGGGAGCGTTCCTGTTCTCCGGTGAGGACGTCGACAAGCCCGCCGGAGTGCTCTCCGGCGGCGAGAAGACCAGGTTGGCCCTGGCCATGCTGGTGACCAGCGCGGCCAACGTGCTGCTGCTGGACGAGCCGACCAACAACCTGGACCCGGCCAGCCGGGAGCAGGTGCTCGACGCGCTACGCCACTACGCCGGCGCCATCGTCCTGGTGACCCACGACGAGGGCGCGGTGGAAGCGCTCAACCCCGACAAGGTGATCTTGCTGCCCGACGGTGTCGAGGACACCTGGAGCGCCGACCTGGCCGACCTGATCGCGTTGGCCTGACGTTTGGAAGATCACCCCAAGCATTGCCTTGCGGTTGCCAGCCTGCTAGCAAGAGAAGGCGTGCGAAAAGGATCACTGCACCACGGTGCTGCGCTGCGGTATCCAATGAGAGGAATGACGGTGGCTGATCTGAAAAAGGGCGCCCGGATCACGGGGTCTGATCGGAACAAGTTGGCGGTCGAAGTGAAGAAGCAGTACGAGAAGGGGCGCAGCATCCGCGAATTGGCGGACAGCCACGGCCGTTCCTACGGTTTCATCCACCGGCTGTTGAGCGAGAACGAGGTGTCGCTGCGCAGTCGCGGCGGCGCCACCCGGGGAAAGAAGAACGTCTCCTGACGCCCGAGACCGGCTTGCGGCCGGCTGAGGTTCCGGCTGCCGCCGGGTTCGTCGTCGAGCTGTCCGAAGCGGATCAGGTCGCCACCTTCACCCTGAACCGGCCGGCCAAGCGCAACGTGCAGAACCCGTTGACCTGGGAGTGGTTGACCCGGACGGTCAACGCGCTGCCCGGCACCGTGCGGGTGCTGGTGGTGCGCGGCGAGGGGCCGTCCTTCTCCGCGGGCCTGGACCGGGCGATGTTCACGCCGCAAGGCATCGAGGGGATCCCGAGCGTCCTGGATCTGGCCCAGGCAGATCACGACGAGGCCAGCGCCGAGATCGCCGGCTATCAGGAGGGTCTGGCGGTGTTCGCGCGCCCCGGCTTGGTCAGCGTGGCGCTGGTGCAGGGCCACGCGGTCGGGGCCGGCTTTCAGCTCAGCCTGGCGTGTGACGTCCGGATCGCCGCCGAGGACGCCCAGTTCAGCATGGCCGAGGTCAACCTCGGACTGGTGCCCGACCTGGGCGGGACCAAGCGCCTGCTCGAGCTGGTCGGCTACTCCCGGGCTGCCGAGATCTGCCTCACCGGCCGCCGGGTGGACGCCGCCGAGGCGCTGCGGATCGGGCTGGTGAGCACCGTGGTGAACGCGGCCGAGCTGGCCGCGGCGGGGGAGCGGTTCGTGAGCCGGATCCTGAAACAGCCGGCAGCGGCGGTGACCGAGATCAAGGCGCTGCTGCTGGCAGCGTCGGGCCGGTCCCAGGCCGAGCAGGAGCGGGCCGAGCGGGAGGCGCAGCACCGCGTGCTCCGGACGCTGGTCGGCCTGGACGAGTGATCCGGCGGCTGCCGAACTCAGGCGGTTGCGCTGCCAGCGAATTAAGCCCGTGTGCCGGCGGCAGGTTTTCCCCGCGCGTCGATAATCGATGGGTGATGACGCGATGATGCCCCGTGGCAATTACTCGGTGATGCGCTCGATGCAACGGGACTCCTCACTGGCCAAGCGGCCGCTGCGCGCCGGCACCGCGCGCCGGGTGATCGCCTTCGCCCGGCCTTACCGCCGCGAGCTGTCGCTGTTCCTGTTCATGATCGTGTTCGACGCGCTGATCGGGGTCGCCACCCCGGTGCTCGCCGGCCGGGTGATCAACGAGATCACCAGCCGGGGCGAGGTGCGGGTGGTGGTCTGGATCGCGGTGATCATCGCCGGCCTGGCGGTAGTCGACGCCGGCCTGTCGCTGGCCCAGCGCTGGTACTCGGCCAGGATCGGTGAGGGCCTGATCTTCGACATGCGCACCTCGGTCTTCGACCACATCCAGCGGATGCCGCTGGCCTTCTTCACCCGCACCCAGACCGGCGCCCTGGTCAGCCGGCTCAACGGCGACGTGCTGGGCGCCCAGCAGGCGTTCACCTCCACCCTGTCCGGCGTGGTCAGCAACGTCTTCGGCCTGGTGTTCACCGCGGCCGTGATGTTCACGCTGTCCTGGCAGATCACCGCCCTCGCCCTGACCCTGCTCCCGGTGTTCGTGCTGCCGGCCAAGCGGATCGGCAGCACGCTGCAGGTCATCACCCGGGAGGCCTACGGGCTCAACGCCTCGATGAACACCACCATGACCGAGCGTTTCAACGTCTCCGGCGCCTTGCTGGTCAAGCTTTTCGGCAAGCACTCGGACGAGTCGTCCTCCTTCCGGGCGCGGGCAGCCCGGGTGCGCGACATCGGGGTGCGCTCGGCGATGTACGGCCGGACCCTGTTCGCCGCGCTCGGCCTGGTGGCCAGCCTGGCCCAGGCGCTGGTCTACGGCCTGGGCGGCTACTACGCGCTCACCGGCCAGCTCTCGACCGGCACCGTGGTCACCCTGGCGCTGCTGCTGTCACGGCTGTACGGCCCGCTGATGGCGCTGTCCAACGTCCGGGTCGACGTGATGAGCGCGCTGGTCAGCTTCGACCGGGTCTTCGAGGTGCTCGACCTGGCGCCGCTGATCGACGACGCCCCGGACGCCAAGCCGCTTGAGGTCACGCCGGACGAGGCGAGCGTGGAGTTCGACGACGTCTGGTTCTCCTACCCCACCGCCTCGGAGGTCTCGCTGGCCTCGCTGGAAGACGTCGCGGTGCTTGATCAGACACCGAGCCAGGACGTGCTGCGCGGGGTGAGCTTCACCGCCCAGGCCGGCCAGATGGTCGCCCTGGTCGGGCCGTCGGGCGCGGGCAAGACCACCATCAGCCAGCTGCTGCCCCGGATCTATGACGTCCGCTCGGGCTCGGTGCGCATCGGCGGCCACGACGTCCGGTCGGTCACCCAGCAGTCGCTGCGCGACATGATCGGGGTGGTCAGCCAGGACGCCCACCTGTTCCACGACACGATCGCGGCCAACCTGCGCTACGCCCGGCCCCAGGCCACCGACGCCGAGCTGTGGCAGGCGTTGCTGGCCGCCAACATCGCCGACAAGATCGCCGAGCTGCCCGACCAGCTCGACACCGTAGTCGGGGACCGCGGCTATCGGCTCTCGGGCGGGGAGAAGCAGCGGATCGCGATCGCCCGGCTGCTGCTCAAGGCGCCGCCGATCGTGATCCTGGACGAGGCCACCGCCCACCTGGACAGCGAGAGCGAGCGCGCGGTGCAGCTAGCCCTGGCGGTGGCGTTGCACGGCCGGACGTCGCTGGTGATCGCGCACCGGCTCTCGACCATCCGGGCCGCCGACCAGGTGCTAGTGATCGACGAGGGACGGATCGTGGAGTCGGGCACCCACGACGAGCTGCTGCGGGCCGGCGGGCTGTACGCCGAGCTGTACCGCACCCAGTTCGCGCCCGGCAGGCAAGAACAGGTGGATGACGTAGAGGCGCCGCTCCGCGATGCCCCTGTCTGAGATGTCAGGGAGTCCGGCCGAGTAGACAGGTCGCGATTTAGTTCTAGTGACGACCCGAATTCGGTCCTACAATCGGAGGCATGGAGACCACGTCACTGTCCGACCTGAAGGCGCACCTGTCGGAGTACACCGAGCGCGCCGAGGTGGAACACGAACAGTTCACCATCACGCGTAACGGCCGGCCCGCAGTGGTGATGGTGTCGGCCGAGGAGTGGGAGTCGATGCAGGAGACGCTGTTCTGGCTCTCTCAGCCGCGAATCCTTGAAGATCTGGCCCAGGCCGAAGAAGACGTCGCCGCAGGGCTACTCTACGACGAAACCCAGGTTCGCCAGGCGTTGAACCTGCCGCCGCGGCGGTGAGCCGCGATACGCCGGGGTACCGGACGGTGCTCACCGCCGCCGCGCTGCGTAGTCTGCAAACGGTCCCGCCGCGGGTCGCCGAGCCGCTGGTGGCCTTCGTTTTCGGCAGCCTCGCCCAAGAACCGAAGCGTCGCGGGAAGCCCTTGCAGGGCGAGTTGACCGGACGATGGGCTGCCCGCCGCGGTGACTACCGCATCATCTATCGGCTCGACGATGACGCCAAGGCGATGTACATCCTTAAGATCGCCAGGCGGGCGGATGTGTACCGCTCGCGTTGAGTCTCTGAGACCGTGTGACCCCCTACTGCCTGTGGGTGGTGCCCAGTCAGCCCGCTAAGCAGGCAAGTCGGGCGCGTGATCCACGCGACTGATATAATCGACAATGGTGTCGATTAGATGCTCGCTATAGCGGCCCGCTGCTTTTACAGGGAAGGGTGATCGTATGACTAAGCCGAAGCCTCCCCAGGTACCTAAAAAGGGCGGCGGCACGCAGGAGCGTGACCGCAACAAGGATGGTCGCTGGCGCGAGAAGCGCGACGATGCCGGAAAGCCCCGTCCTAAGTAATCAAGGGCGGGACGTGACCGTCGATCGCCAGTGACTTTTGCCGTGGCGGGTCTGGCATTGCGCCAGCCGATAACCGTCGATGTTGCTGCGCCGACGGTCCTGCTGGGTCTCGAGCATTCGCTCAGTTCGCGGCGAACGAGCCCACCAGCGAGTCCGGCGAGGTCAGCAGGCTCTGAAACGCAAGCTCGGCGGCGCCGATCAGCGCCGAGTCCTGGTCCAGCCCCGGCAGCAGCACCTGCACGCCGGCCCGGGCCGCGGCCATCGCCCGCCGGTCGAGCTCGGCCTCCACGGTCGCGCGGTCCAGCCGGACCACCTCGGCCAGCGAGCCGCCCACCACGATCGCCTGCGGGTTGAAGCAGTTGACCACGTTGGCCAGGCTGCGGCCGAGCCACAGGGCCACCGTGCCCACCGCGTCGGCCGCCCGCCGCTCGCCGGCCGCCGCGGCCTCGAACACCGCGGCGACGGCCCGGGGTCCGTGCCGGTCGGGGACCCCGGCCGCCCGAAGCAGGGCGTGCTCGCCGATGTAGGTCTCGATGCAGCCGGTGCTGCCGCAGTGGCACGGCGGGCCGTCCGGGTTGATGGTCATGTGGCCGATCTCGCCGGCGTAACCGCCGACCCCGTGCAACTGGCCGCCCTCGGCGATGATGCCGCTGCCGACGCCGACGCTGCCGTTGAGATAGACCATGTGGTCATAGCCGATCGCCGCCCCGCGCTGATGCTCGGCGACCGCTCCGAGGTCGGCGTCGTTGCCGACCTGCACGTCCAGCCGGGCCGGCATCGCGGCGGCCAGCAACTCGGCGAACGGCACCGCTCGCCAGCCGAGGTTCGGGGCGTGCTCGACGAAGCCGTCCTGGCGGCGCACGGTGCCCGGGATGCTGACTCCGATGCCGACCGGGCCCTGCGAGCCGGGCAACCGGTCAGCCAGCCAGCCGGCGTCGGAGACGATGCGCCCGACCACGGCCTGGGGTCGCCGGTCCGGTCCCTCGATAGCGGTGTCCCGACGTTCGAGCACCGTGCCCCCGAGCCCTACCGCGGCCGTCACGATCCGCTCGACCGCTACGTCGACAGCCAGCACGTAGGGCCCGTCCGGACGCGGGGCCACCACGTGCGAGGGCCGGCCGGCCCGGTCACCGCCAGAGGGCACGTACTCGGTGACCAGCCCCAGCGCGACCAGGTCCGCGACCAGGGCGCCGATGGTGCTGCGGTTGAGCCCCATCGCCGCGGTCAGGTCAGCGCGGGTGAGCTCGCCGTGCTGGTGGATGGAGCGCAGCAGCCGGCTGAGGTTGTGGCGGCGGATCTCCTCCGGCCGAACCGCGACCCGCTGGGCGGCCAACGGATGTCAGCCGAGGCCGGCCGCGCCGGCCCGTCTGCGCGAGAGCGCGTCGATCGCCGCGGCCAGCATCAGCACCAGGCCGGTCACGACGTACTGCACCGACGAGCCGTTGGTGCCCTTGACCAGGTCGGCCATGCCGTTGTAGATCACCTCGACCACCATGCCGCCGATGATCGCGTCGATGATCCGGCCCTTGCCGCCGAACAGGCTGGTGCCGCCGATCACCGCCGCGCCGACCGCCAGCAGCAGGGTGTTGCCGCCGTAGTTGTCCACGCTGACCGACTTGACGTTGCTGGCGATCAGGATGCCGCCGATGGCGGCCATGAACGAGCTGATCACGAACACCGAGATCCTGATCCGGTCGACCGGCACGCCGGCCCGGCGGGCGGCCTCCTCGTTGCCGCCGACGGCGTAGACGTGGCGGCCGTAGCGGGTCCGGGTCAGCACGAAGGTGCCGATCACCAGCAGCGTCACCACCAGCGGGATCACCCACGGCACGCCCTCCAGCCGGGGCGCAGGCACCCGGACCAGCTGGCCGTTGACGTTCTCGATCGAGGAGGTCTTGACGATCGCCCGGTTCTTGCTCAGCACGTAGACCATGCCGAAGACCAGCACCGCCAGGCCCGCGATCTTGAGCGCCAGCACCGAGGTCGGCTCGGCCGAGAGCCCCGCACGGCGCCGGCTGAGGCTGGCCGAGAGCTTGACGCCGGCGTAGAGCAGCACGCACAGCGCGGCGAACAGCCAGCCGGCCCACAACGGCATCTGCCCGTTGTTGATGCCGTTGACCAGTTCGTCGGTGACGGTGACGTTGCCCTGCTGGCCCTTGAAGTTGTTCAGGATGTAGAGCGCCACGCCCTGGAAGGCGAGGAAGAAGGCCAGCGTGACGACGAAGGACGGGATGCGCAGCTTGGCCCGCAGCAGCCCGATCAGCACGCCGATCACGATGCCGGTGAGCAGCGCCAGCCCGATGGAGACCGGCCATGGCGCGTTGTAGCCGACCATCACCCGGACCATGACCGCAGCGCAGACGCCAGCGGCGTAGCCGGCGGACAGGTCGATCTCGCCGAGCAGCAGCACGAACACCAGGCCCATCGCGATGACGATCGGCCCGGAGCCCTCGGTGAGCAGCACCGCGGTGTTGTAGAGGCTGGCGAAGGACGGTTGCAGGATGCCGAACAGGATGACCAGCACGACCAGGCCGGTGATGGCCGGCAACGAGCCCATGTCGCCGCCGCGCAGCCGGGAGACGTAGTTGCGGGCGTAGTCGCCGATGCCGTTGCCGACCGGAGCGGTCGAGGCCAGCACGGCCAGGCCGGCCGGGTCTGACGGCTCCTCCGGCCCGGGTGGGGCCGCGGTCGCCGAGGACGTGTCAGAGGTGGTCATGCCCGCACTCCCGTCGCGCCAGAGGTTGCCGCGACGCCGGTGACGCTGTCGGATCGTCCGGTGGTGATCAGCTCGACGAGCTGGGTCTGGTTCACAGAGGAGCGGTCGACGATGGCGACCAGTTGGCCGAGGTAGAGCGCGGCGATCCGGTCCGAGACCTCCAGCACGTCGAGCATGTTGTGCGAGATCAGCACGACCGCCAGGCCGCGGTCGGCCAGCCGGCGCACCAGTTCGAGCACCTGGGCGGTCTGGGCCACGCCGAGGGCGGCGGTCGGCTCGTCGAGGATGACGACCTTGGAGTTCCACAGCACCGACTTGGCGATGGCCACCGTCTGACGCTGGCCGCCGGACAGGCTCGACACCCGCTGCCGGACCGACTTGACCGTGCGCACGGACAGCGAGGCCAGGGTCTCGGCAGCCGCCTTCTCCATCGAGTTCTCGTCCAGGGTGACGCCGCGTTTGCGTTCGCGGCCCAGGAACATGTTCTGGACGATGTCGAGGTTCTCGCACAGCGCCAGGTCCTGGTAGACGATCTCGATGCCGAGGGCGGCCGAGTCACGAGGCGAGCGGACGTGCACCGGCGCGCCCTCGAACAGGTACTCGCCGGAGTCGATGGTGTACGTCCCGCCGATGCACTTGACCAGGGTCGACTTGCCGGCGCCGTTGTCACCGATCAGCGACACCACCTCACCGGCTCGGGCTTCGAAGCTCACGTCGTGCAGCACCTGCACCGGGCCGAAGCTCTTATTGACGTTGCGCAGCTGTAGCAGCGGCGGGTCGTTCTGAGTGGTCAAGGGTCTCAAGTCCTTTCGCATCCGACCTCGGACTGGGTCGTGGCGGCGGTGAAGCTGGTGAGGCTGAGAACTGGTGAGGCTGAGGTGCCAGCGCAGCGCCCTATCAGATCGGGCGGCGCGCAGAGCGAGTTGGAGGGCGCCAGGCGGCCGGCAGGTGCGCTGCTGGCCGCCTGGCGCGCGGGCTTACTTGACGCCGGCCGCCTGGCACAGGGCGGCGAACCTGCCGGTGCACACCTGGTCCTTGGCGGTGTAGCCGTCGTTGATCGGGTCGGCGACGTTCTCCTTGGTGATCACGACCGGCTCGGCCAGGATGGCCGGGACGTCCTGACCGGTCTTGGGGTCCTTGATCTTCTGG
The DNA here is from genome assembly GCA_036399055.1 of Jatrophihabitans sp. NCBI lineage: Bacteria > Bacillati > Actinomycetota > Actinomycetes > Jatrophihabitantales > Jatrophihabitantaceae > Jatrophihabitans > Jatrophihabitans sp. The sequence continues at coordinate 311 of DASWNX010000014.1, read as the reverse complement.
GTGGTCTGCGGGATCTCGCCGTTGGCCAGTCTGGCCGCCGCCTCGACCGCCGGACCGGCTTCACCGGTGGACGGCTTGTAGATGGTGAAGCACTGGTTGCCCGCCAGGATCTGCTGCAGGCCGGCCGGAGAGGCGTCCTGACCGGAGACCGCGACCTTGCCGTTGAGGCGCAGGTTGGTCAGGTTGGTGATCACGGCGCCGGCCATGGTGTCGTTGGCGACCATCACCGCGCCGAGGTCGGGGTTCTTCTGGATGAAGGAGTTGAACACCCGGCCGGCGGTGGTGGCGTCCCAGTTGCCGGTCTGCTTGCC